>NZ_CAUVXP010000239.1:0-6181 GCF_963555955.1 Protofrankia sp. Cas3 | reverse complement strand
CACCGATTGCCCTTGGGCTGGCACTTGTCGGTTCTCTGTTTTTGCTTTCAGGTGACTCTGCGCCGAGGTCTGCGCCAAAGCCTCCGCCTGTTGAGCCGCGGCCACACTGGGTGGATCCGCCGTGGGTGGAAGACGAGCCCACGCATCAGCCGACGCCGCAGGCTGATACGAATCCAGGTGCCGGCAACGGCAACGGCAACGGTACTGGTGCTGGCACCGGTGCCAGTGGTGGTGGTGGCGGTGGAAGGGTTTACCACCGGCTGCCGCAGCCGAAGCCGAAGCCGAAGCCGAAGCCCCGGATTCCACCGATGCCGCTGCCGCAGTTGAAGCAGCATGTGCCGGCGGGGCCGGTGTGGTCGGGGTCGTCGAATATTGCGCCGCCGCCGCCGCCGCCGGATGGTTGGTCGGCGGCGGGGAAGCCGCTGGATCCTGAGGACTGTGGGCCGGGGGTCTGTGCGGACTCGTTGCCGTCGGGGGATGGGGCGTCCGGGCAGGGCACGGACGGTAGCTGTGCGTCGGCGGGGGGTCCGTCGCCGCTGGCGATTGCCTGCCCGCCGGACGAGCCCGGGCCTGATCCGGCTGCGGGTGGTGCCGGCCGTTCATCTGGTAACGGCAACCCCCCCGCCCCGCCGACCTTCCCCGACGACGGAAACCCGAATCGTGATGATGATCTTGCTGTCAGGTTGCGGAAAGCGGTGCAAAATCGTTATCGTTCGATTACGGATCGTACGAGCCCTGAGTATCAGTCTATTCGGCAGCGTGGACCGGTGCTTACGGGAGTGATAGACAAACAAACAGGGGAAATCTTCTTCGGTCAAGATACTGGCATTCCTGAGCCGCTTTACCCTGATCTCCAAGCAAGGCTCAATGAATTTGAGGGGCCCTATGCGGCGGGGAAGGGTATCCCGGGTGCTCATTCTGAAATAAACGCACTCAATCAGGGTCTTTGGGCGAGGCCGGATGCTGACATCGAGGACTTCCTGATTTATAATCTACGTCTTCGGGGTGCTGAGCAGGGCATGCCGATTGCTCGGTGTCCTAACTGTGCGGTTCTAACTCGAGGCGCGGAGGAAATCCCATGAGTGGAAGCGATGAATCTGGCGTGGCGAGGGTAGAGGATTCGGAGCTCGATTTCGATGAAGATCTGATATACACTTATCGCGGTGTTCTTTTTACGGGTATTGGATATGAAGAGGTGTCCGGTCATGGACTCTCAGAGATTAGTTATCGCCAGGGTATGCAAGCGGGGCCTGCGAGGGACTGGTATCCATCGGGAGTTCTGAAGGGCGAGTCCTACTTCCGGGAGAACGTGCTCCACGGGCCGCTGCGGGAGTTCGACGAGGATGGGAACGTTCGATTTGAAGCTGTATATGAGTATGGAATTTTGGTCTCTTCTTTGCGAAGTGATGGTTCTGGAGCGGTAGTTGAATTCTCTGAAATTAGCGGTGACAGTCCGAACTTCTCGTTGTTGGAGCGATATCGTCGCGAAAGGGCATGGCCGACACGAGAAGAATGATCTGGAGTAAGTGTTCGGTGGACCCGTGGGATGTTGGTTAGGCGGGCGGATGACGGCTCTTCACAGCCGGCCAGAGACCGTGTTTAGTAGATGACGGTCCGCAACCGTAGTCTGTGACGGTGCGTGACCACCCTGGGGGTACAAAAGGGCGCACCCGTCCATCTGGAAAGATCGCGAATTGCTGAAGTCCGTGATCGCCAGAAGGCGGTGCGCTGTGTTCGAGGGTACGGGGTATGAGGTAGCCGCGGTGATGAAGCTGCCGGGGTTCAGGACCGAGCACCTGGAGTTCGAGGCGGACGGCACGCCGACGATGCACGTGGTCAGCGCGCCGGGAACGGTGCGCCGCTGCCCGGGCTGCGGGACTGAGTCGTGCCAGGTGAAGGAGCGCGTCGCACACACGGCGCGGCACTTCGCGATGATCCCGTTGCGGGTGACGCTGCACCAACAGACGCTGATCTGCGGAAACGAGGAGTGCCCGCGGGGAAGCTTCGTCGAGGACGTCGCGTTCACCGCGCCCGGCGGGCGGGTCACCCTGTCCGCGCTCGACACGATGGGCCACCTGGTCGGGGACGGTGTCGTCGCCGTCGACGTGGTCGCGCGCTGGGCGGGCATGTCCTGGCACACCATGCATGGCGGCTTCATCGCGATCGCCGAGCAGGCGGGCATCACGGTCACCGACCCGAGCTTCGCCGCCGAGGCGCTCGCCGAGGCGGTCCTCGCGAACGAGCAGCTCGCCGACCTGGACCTGGCCGACCCGGACCTGGGCGATGAGGTGGCGGGCGGGGCCCCGCCGGACCGGTGGCCCTCGAGACCACGGCGCTGGCCAGGGCCCTGGCGACGGAGGACCTCGCCGCCCCCGTGGGGCCTGACGGGGAGACGCGGGGATGGCTGCGTTCGGTGTTCGGCCCGCTGCCCGAGGTGCGGGTGCTTGGGATGGACGACCAGCGGCGCGGCCGTCGCCGCGCCCACACGGACGCCAGCACCGACCGGTGGGTCTCCGACGCCGACTGCTGGCAGACCGTGTTTATCGACTCGACCGGCGGCCACGGCCTGCTCGGTGCCGTCGAGGGCCGGCTGAAAAACCCCGTGATCGTCACAGATACTCGCCCAGCTGGCGGACTGGCGCGCCTCGATCTGGGCCATCATGATCGACATGTCGGGCTGCTACCGCGCCGCCGCCCGCGCGGCACTCCCACACGCGTTGATCGTCGCCGATCTGTTCTACGTGGCCCAGCTACTGAACACGATGGTCGATGACGTGCGGCGACGTAACACCCACCGGATGCGCGGCCGGCGCAGCCGCGCCGCCGACCTGGAGTACACGATCAAAAACCTGCTGCGGTTCGGGCCGCGGCGGTTCTGCGACCGCGGCCGCCGCAGGATCCTCGACACCCTCCCCGCGCTCCAGGACATCGACGGCGAGGCCGCCCACGAGCTGCGCGTTGCCTGGACCGCGAAGAACCTCCTGCTCGCGCTCGCCCCGTCCCGCACCGGACACGCGACCAGCCGCACCGACGTCGCCCGGGCCCTCTACCGCTTCTTCGACTATGTCACGACATTCGGCCGCGACATAGTCGAACTCGTCACCGCCGCCGAGACCATCTGTCAACGGTTCTCGAAAATTGACCCTCTGGGGGTCCGTACCAGCGGTGCCAGCGGTGCCAGCGGTGCCAGCGGTGGCGGTGGCGGTGGCGGCGGTGGAAGGGTTTACCACCGGCTGCCGCAGCCGAAACTGAAGCCGAAGCCCCGGATTCCACCGATGCCGCTGCCGCAGTTGAAGCAGCATGCGCCGGCGGGGCCGGTGTGGTCGGGTCGCCGAATATTGCGCCGCCGGATGGTTGGTCGGTGGCGGGGAAGCCGTTGGAGCTTGAAGAGTGTGCGCCGGGGGTCTGTGCGGATTCGTTGCCGTCGGGGGATGGGGCGTCCGGGCAGGGCACGGATGGTAGCTGTGCGTTGGTGGGGGTCCGTCGCCGTTGGCGACTACCTGTCTGCCTGCCGAGCCTGAACCTGATCCGGCTGCGGGTGGCAAGGGCCGCCCGCCCGGTGGCGGCAAACCCCCCGCCCCACCTATCTTCCCTGATGACAAGGGCGACGGAGATCAGCAGGGGTACAGTGACTCTGCCAACGCAGATACAGGTGCCGTCGGTACGTCACGCGTAGCCCGCGTCTTCTCATATTTCGGAAGGGATGTTGTGGATGAAGGTCGCATCGTCACAACACCGTATGGTAAAACCGATATTGACGTCGTACTACGAGATAAGACTTTCATCGAGGTGGGCGGTCCTGCAAAAGCGCAGAATCTAGCCAAATTCGGGCAGCAGCTCCAGCGTGTCGCGTGGGCTGCGAACAATGTTGGAGGCCGTGCCATGTTTATGTACGATTCCGGTACGCCGCAGAGCGCTATCGATCTCGCTATCAAATGGTTCGGCGCTGGTGGAGCGAGGCCGATTCCATGACGTCGCCTTGGACCTTCCGATACCTTCTTCCTTCCGGAGTCTTGTCCGCTGGTCGCATTGGCTTTTTACTTGCCGAGTTCGGTCGCGCCGGGTTCATCTCTCGGCGCGACGAGGACGGAGGCATCGTTTGTGTAGCAGGTGATGGTGCTGGAATACTTCATTTCGAGTCGATGCGTGGCGCAGTTCAATGGCTCGATGATACGGATGGTCTGATCGCATTAGAAAATGAGGATGGAATCGAAGTTTCTATATCGTTCCATCGAGCGCATGGGATCCTTCCGGTGGAGATCGTCGGACTTCCCGATAGCCCGCAGTTCGACGTTTGCGCTCTGGATATTGATACTTTCGTTCTGTCCGATGAGTATCGCGATCGGTCTTGGTCATATATCGACTCTCTTATCGGGGTCGTGGCATCTACGCTTAGCCCTTTATTCATCTATGGAATGGACGAGGATGCACTCGAAGTAACACGGTCGCTCCAGTGCATCCACCGACGTGTCTCTCAAGGGCGTATGCCTCCTGTATTGGCTTGGTTAACGGAAGTACCGGTAAATTCGCCCTTATCTGTGCAATTGGAGGCGATTGCTGCGGTATTGAACCGCCCGATTGTTATTCGAGATAAATATATAAGCCTGAGGTTGACCGAGAAGCCATGGACCTCAAGTCTTGCCTTGCTTGAGCGTGCTGGCGAGTTAGCTCGAAACACAACTCACGATTCCGGCTGTTGGCCATAGATGAAGCCGCGGGTTCACTGTTGACCATGGGTGGAGTAACGGATGTCGGGCCCTTGTGACATGACTGTGTGACTGATCGTTTTAGGAGGAACTGGGCGGAATCAAGGCTCTATCTACTAACTCGACTTTCGCTGTTACGCTGCGTCGAGTTCCCACGCTAGGCGGATGGTGTGGATTTCCTCGGGGGTCGGCTGGTCGGGGCGTGTGACCTGATATTTGGTGGCGATCAGTACCCGGCGCAGCTTGTCGATCATGTCGGCGGTGGAGGGGTTGGCCTTGGTGGTGTACCAGGGGGCCTGGTCGCGGTGATCGGCGACGTCGGTGGGGGTGTGACCGACGGTGGCGTACCACAGCATGGTGAGGGTCTGGCAGGTCAGGCCGAACGGGACGGTGCGCTCGACGGCGTGAGCGAGCCGGTTACGGGCCTTTCCCACCCCGATGAGCTGCTTCGCATCTTCGATTATGACTTCGATCGACCAGCGGGCGGCATACCGGTGAATGATCTCAGCCGGTCGGGTGAGGGTGTCGGTGGTGACCAGGGCGGTGTCATAGCCGCCGCGGGTGTGGGTGGTGGTCTCGCGCAGCAGGATGACGGTGACCGGTTGTGGGCCGAACGTGCCGTACCACAGGCAGCGCACGGTGGCGATGTTCACGGTGGTGGTCTGTCCGTATCGGCGCACCGGCAGCGGGGTGAACGGCAGCTGTGTGGCGAGCGCGGTCAGGCCCGGTAGCCGCGCTCCTTTGGACCGGGGCCGGCCCCTGCGGCTGGTGCGTGGTGGGGCCAGGTCGTACAGGGCGGCATCGACCCGCAGCCGGGTCGTCCAGGTCACCTGGGCGGGTAGGGCACGGAGCTCCTTGCCGGCGTAGGCGGCGTCGGCGACCACGTGCAGGCTGCGGTCGGGGAGCGCCGTGGCGAGCACCGCCATCAATGTAGATCAAATTCCCTTTCAGAGCTCGTCGAGGCACTTCCTGGGTGCAGGCACGGCTCTATCCTCTCAAAGGGCACAGTCTCTACCGAATCCAGGACGGTTCAATGCAACTCGATAGCTATTGCGTCACCTGACTTGATTGCCAAATTACCAGCACCGAATTTTAGGATAAAACCAACCAAATCGCCTACTTCATTATGCAAATCCTTCACATCTATTATTCCATCAAATCCCGCATCGCCAATTTTTGTCTCCAGCGGAGTGAATGTCCATGACTTTGGCGGCCAACACCATTCAGGAAGTTGAGGCCAAGCCCCCAGGGAGACCCTCAAAGTCCAGTCTGTTGCCGCTGTAAAAATGATCGATCCACCATCCCTGAAGACGAGTTCCACAGAATCCAAGGATGGCCCGAGATCAACGCTTTCACTCAGATAGAAAACCCCTTGCAGACTAACGACCTCTCGGCCGGATACCTCGCGCAATAGTTCCACGCCCAACCTCCGCTTTGATCATCACTTAAAGAATGGACTCGCGGCTTCGAACCAT
>NZ_CAUVXP010000238.1:0-6191 GCF_963555955.1 Protofrankia sp. Cas3 | reverse complement strand
GTTCGCCGCGGCCCGGGTCGCATTCGACCGCTGTGGGCTGGGACCACCCGCCGGTGCCGGCGTGTTCACGCTGATCGACAACCGGCGCTTCCTGCCGGCCGACGCGACCGTCGCCGGCAACTTCGCGGTGGGTCTGCACATGGCCCCGGTCAATCCGGTCGATCCGGTCGCCATCAGCCGGACGCTGCGCCAGACGGTCACCTCTGGTCGATCTCTGGCCACGCTATGTCTCATTGCCGTGCGCGGGTATCGACAACGGCTGCCAGCGGCATCGCTACCGACCGACGCCCACTCGCCGGCACATCCGTGCCTGGTGCTCAACCACCTGGGACGGGTGCCGCGCTTCGAACAGCTCAGCTGGATCGGCGGATCGGCGGGCGGGGATCCCGGCCCGGATGCCCCCCAGGTGTACTCGGCGTCCACGCCCGGGGGCAGCGACGTCATATCCGTGAAGTTCGTCGAGCTACGCGGCGCGGTGTCGGTCACCGCCACCTTCCACCCGTCGAGCTTCCCCCGGTCCGCTGTGGCCGCCGCGATCGACCTGCTGTGCGCCGGCCCGCTTGACCTGCTGACCGATCCGGGCCGCACGGTCACCGGCCCGTCGTCGGTGTCAGGAACAAACCGGTGACCACATCCACGACCGTCCTGGACCCAGCGACACCGCTGGCGCCGATGGTGCCCCTGGCGCCGGAGCCGGCACGCTGCCGGGTGCTGGTTGTCGAGCAGGGTGAGGGAGTCTGGGGGGCGCAGCGTTATCTGCTGCGGCTCGCGCCGCTGCTGCGCGACCGTGGCGTCGAACAGATCCTCGCGGCCCCTGCCGGCAGTGCGACGGCCGCGGCATGGCGGGCCAGCGGACTGTTGCACGTCGTGCTGGCCGCGCCCGACGACCGCGGGATACGCACACCGGCCGGCCGCCTCAGCCCGGCCAACGCGGTCCGGGAGCTTGGGCGGACCGCCGTCCTCGCCCGCCGCACCGCCGCACTCGCGCGCCTGCTCGACGTGGATGTCGTGCACGCGAACAGCCACTGGTCCCATCTGGAATGCGTGCTGGCGGGTCGGCTGGCCAGCCGAGCGGTTGTCCTGCACCTGCATGAGGAGAACGAACCGGATCTGATCGGGCGGCTGCGGGGTCTGGCGGTACGCGGCGCCCAGGCCTCGGTCGCGGTCAGTGACGCGGTGGCGGCGTCGTTGCCGCCCGAGGCAGCCCGCTGTACCCAGGTGATCCGCAACGGGGTGGACACGGATGCGATGCGCCCGGGAGCCGCCGACCCCGAGATACGTGCCCAGCTGGCGGCCGATCCGTCCGCCCCCGTGGTACTGGCGCTGTCCCGGCTCGACCCGCGCAAGGGCGTGGACACCGTCATCCGAGCGGTAGCCGCGCTACCCGGGCGATTCGCCCGCACTCAACTCGCCGTCGCGGGCACGCCGAGCCTCGATCCGGCGCACGCGGGGACGCTGCGCGAACTCGGAGCCAGCCTGCTCGGCCTGCGGATACGTTTCCTCGGCCCGCGCACGGATGTCGCGGACCTGCTACGGGCGTGCGACGCCCTGGTGCTCGCGTCCAGTCTGGAAGGTCTACCGCTGAGCGTTCTGGAAGCACAGGCCTGTGGAACACCGGTTGTGGCGTTTCCGACAGCCGGGATTCCGGAAATCGTGACGGACGGCGTGACCGGGCTGCTCGCCCGCACGGGGGACGTCGATGATCTCGCCCGTCGCCTGAGCGAGCTGCTCGGCGATCCTGCTCATGGCCGGCGGATCTCCGCGGCTGCCCGCGCGAACGTGCTCGCCCGCCATACCCTCACCCAGCAGGCCGACAACCAGGCGGAACTGCTGCACTGCCTGATGGCGGCACGGCACCGGGCCGGGCCGGGGCACCGGCCATCCAAGCAATAGACCCCGGGGCCTTGCTGGTCAAAGGGCGTGCGAGAAAACCACGATCGCACGCCCTTTGGCCGGCTAGGCGCTGGCCGCCCGCTCCCGGGCCCGGATTTCCCGGCGTAGCTCGGGAGGTAGTGCGAACAGTAGATGCTCCTCGGCCGAGGTCACCTGCTCGACATCGTCGAAACCGCGTTCGGCGAGCCAGGCGACAACCTCGGTGACCAGCTCCTCAGGCACAGAGGCCCCACTGGTCACGCCGATGGTCTCGACCCCGTCGAGCCAGGCCGGATCCACCTGGCTGGCGTCGTCCACCAGGTAGGCCGCGGGCACCCCGTGGTCGAGGGCGACCTCGACCAGACGCACGGAGTTCGACGAGTTCGGCGACCCGACCACAAGGATCAGCTCAACCTGGCCCGCGATCTCCTTGACCGCGACCTGGCGGTTCTGGGTGGCATAGCAGATGTCGGCACTCGGCGGCCCCTGCAGCAGCGGGAACCGCTCACGCAGCGCGTGCACCGTCGTCTCGGTCTCGTCGACCGACAGAGTGGTCTGCGAGAGATAGGCGACTCTGGACTCATCGCGAACCTTGACAGCCGCCGCATCTTCCACGCCGTCCACCAGGTGGATGCGGTCGGGCGCTTGGCCCGTGGTACCGACAACCTCCTCGTGACCTTCGTGGCCGATGAGGAGGATGTCGAAGTCCTCCTTGGCGAATCGGCGTGCCTCGCCGTGAACCTTCGTCACGAGCGGGCACGTGGCGTCGATCGTTCGCAGTTCCCGGGACCTCGCCTCCTCATGGACGGACGGTGCGACACCGTGGGCAGAAAACACCACGGTCGCCCCGGCAGGAACCTCGTCCGTCTCGTCCACAAAGATCGCGCCCTTTGCCTCCAGCGTCTTGACGACGTGGGCATTGTGCACGATCTGCTTGCGCACGTAGACGGGAGCGCCGTACAGCTCCAGCGTCTTCTCGACCGTCAGCACCGCTCGGTCGACACCAGCGCAGTACCCGCGCGGATTGGCCAACAGGATCCGCCCCATGCCCGGAAGTCTACGCGGCCCGGCACCTGCTGGAGGGCCGAACGATAACCGTCACACGCCGGCAACCTGCACGGACACCGGAAGCGGTTTGTGCATGGATCGACGGTTGAAGTCGTTACGGTGGCCCGGTGGCACTCACCTCCTCGCCGGAGCAGCCGCTACCGGTCCGCACGATTTCCCGGGCGATCGGGGACTGGGTCAACCGGCTTGGCCGCGTATGGGTGGAAGGACAGCTCACCGAGATCGTCCGCCGGCCCGGCCTCACCACCGTCTTCCTCACCCTGCGCGATCCCGTCGCCGACGTCTCGTTGCGGCTGACCTGCCCGCGGGCCGTGTGCGAGGCGATCGGCGCCGGCCTCGTCGACGGCGCCCGGGTGGTGGTCTGGGGCAAGCCGTCCTTCCACCCCGCCCGGGGGACCCTCGCGCTCGCCGTTGTGGAGATCCGCCCGCTCGGAGCGGGCGCCCTGCTGGCACGGCTTGAACAACTTCGCGGCCTGCTCGCGGCCGAGGGGCTGTTCGCCGCGTCCCGCAAGCGCCGACCGCCCTTCCTCCCGCGAGCCGTCGGACTGATCACCGGACGGGCGAGCGCGGCCGAGCGGGACGTGGTGGAAAACGCCCGCCGCCGCTGGCCCGCCGTGCGGATCGTGCAACGCGAGGTGGCGGTCCAGGGACCGCTCGCCGTCGGGCAGGTCATCGACGCGTTGCGTGAGCTCGACCGCATCCCCGAGGTGGACGTCATCGTCATCGCCCGGGGCGGTGGGTCGATGGAGGACCTGCTGCCGTTCTCCGATGAGGCGTTGATACGGGCCGTGGCCGCGGCGACCACCGCGGTGGTGTCCGCCATCGGTCACGAACAGGACGCGCCCCTGCTCGACTTCGTCGCCGACGTCCGCGCATCCACCCCGACGGACGCGGCAAAAAGGGTCGTGCCGGACGTCGCCGAGCAGCGCGCGCTGGTGGTCACTTTGCGCGACCGGTCGCGGCGGGTCATCGAACATCGGCTGAACCACGAGGAACGCGGACTGGTCGCCCTGCGCAGCCGGCCCGCCCTGGCCGCGCCCGGACGCGAGCTCGACCGGCAGGTCGGGTACGTGAGTGAGCTACGGGCCCGCGCACGACGCGGCGTGACGCACATCCTGGATCGGGCCGAAGGTGAGCTGGCCCACGCCCGCGCCCAGATGCACGCGCTGTCACCGGCGGCGACCTTGGACCGGGGATACGCCGTGGTCCACCGGACCGCCGACGGCGCCATCGTACGCGACCCGGTGCAGGTGGATGCCGGCGACGAACTGACCATCCAGGTTGCCGCCGGGTCCTTCCCCGCAACCGCCGGTGCAGGTCCCGCGCAGGCGTCCCCTATCGCCGGTGGCTCTAACGGCTGAGGCCCTCGACGACCGTCGCGAGGTCCGCGTGGATGGCCTCCTTGACCGCGGCGGGAGCAAACGAGTGGTCGACGGCAGCCGCGGCCAGATCGGCAACCTGACGTCGGGTCAGGCCCAGGCTACGCAGCGCGTGCAGGTACTCGTCCCGCAGCGTGGTCCCGAACATCGGCGGATCGTCACTGTTGAGGCTGACCGGCAGGCCCAATTCGATCATCCTGGGCAGCGGATGCGCCGAATAGTCGGTGACGACCCCGGTGCGCAGGTTCGAGGTGGGACACACCTCCAGCGGAATGTGATGTGCCCGCAGGTGATCGACGAGGGCCGGGTCGTCACAGGCGGTGATGCCGTGACCGATGCGTTCGGCGTGCAGGTACTCCAGGCAGTCCCAGACCGTGCGCGCTGCGGTGGTCTCGCCGCCGTGCGGTACCCGGTGCAGCCCGGCGTCACGCGCGGCGGTGAACACCTCGGCGAACTGCGGCCGGGGCACGCCGACCTCGGGTCCGCCCAACCCGAGCGCGATCACGGACTCACGGTGGTTCAGCGCGAACTCGATCGTGCCCTCGGATGCGGGACGCAGATCCATGTCGGGCAGGCCTGGAATGTCGGTGATCCACCGGATCTGGATACCGGTTGCCTCCTCTGCTTCGCGGCGGCCCTGCTCGACGCCTGCGAAGACCTCGTCGGCGTCGACACCGCGCTGGATGTGCAGGAACGGCGTGAAGGTGATCTCGGCATATCGGACGCCCTGGGCTGCGAGCCCCAGTGCGGTCTCGCGGGCCAGGAGCGCGAAGTCGCCGGCATCGCGCAGCACCCGGACAGCGGCCAGGTAGACCTCGATGAAGTGGTCGAAGTCGCGGAACTCGTAGAACGTCGCCACCCCGTCGAGGTCGGTGGGCAGATCGTCGACGCCGTGGCGGCGGGCGAGGGTGAGCAGGGTCTGCGGGCGCATCGACCCTTCAAGGTGGACATGTAGTTCCACCTTGGGCAGCGCGTCGACGAACTCCTCGTCGGTGAGCTGGTCGATGGTGCCCTCTCGCGCATAGCCCTCTCGCATGTCCCGAGACGATTGCCGACCGTCCCCATCCCCGTCAAGCAAGATCGCAGCAACAGTTGTGGATCAGCGCGGGTATCGGCTCGCCACAAGCTGATTGCTGACCTGATGTTCGATCACCATCGGTGAAACGTCGAAGTGTCGGGCAACCTCGTCAACGTCCTCAGGCTCAACCGCATCCACGGCATTCTCAAGATGCTCCGCGATGCCAGCCGCCGGCGCGAGAAGCTCGGCGGCGAACGCTCGTTCGATCTTCTGGCGGTCCGTGTACGCAGCGGTGACAAGGAACAGGGGATCATCGGAGTAGATCGCGTGCCACAGTGCGCGGGCAGCCGTGAACCGGCGGGTCGGCTGCGGCTGCCTGCGAGCAAGAACAACGCCGATGCCCTCCCCCCGAGCCCCCCCCAGCGCCTGCAGGGCCTTGTCCCCGTGCGGCCGCGAGCGGCGGATCGGGGCGGTCAACTGATCAATCGGGACGCCGGTCTCCGGCGCGTCCCATGTTCGTAGGACCTGGTCGATATCGAGACGGCGATCGGAGCCGATCTGGAAGAAATCACGGACCGCGCCGGCCTGCGACCAGCCGACCTGCCATGGAGGAGCACCACGTGTGAAGCTTGACCCCTGGCGGGCAACGCTCCGCAGCGCTGACAGCGACGGGACATCCGGACCGGATGACCGCAGGACTTCGGTGGCGGCGCCGATCCATTCCAGGCCGGCGACGATGTTCTCAGGGTCAACCGCGTCAAGGAAATCGCCGGCCATCCCCGGGCCGAGTCGAGTCGCCGCACGGATGATGTCGTCGGCGAGATCGGCAGTTTCCGCATAGGGGTCGAGGCCCA
>NZ_CAUVXP010000237.1:1041-6240 GCF_963555955.1 Protofrankia sp. Cas3 | reverse complement strand
CTCTCGGTCCGACGGGCGGTGGCGTAGACGGTCAGGTCGGGGCGGGCGGCCAGCCGCCGAGCGGTGGCCCGGCCGATTCCCGACGACGTCCCGGTGATCAGCACGGCGGTCATGGTGTCTCCTGGATCTCGGTGCGGGTGTGGCTCAGCCCTGCGACGATCAGTGCTACGGCGTGGCGCAGCCGTCGCAGGGTGACGTCGGGGTCGGACAGGTCCGCCTCCAGGCCGCGGGTGAGCGCGAGCAGGATCTCGGCCAGTTCAAGGGCCTTGACCCCGGGGCCGTCGGCGGCGGATATGTCGGCGGCAGCGAGGTCGGCGGCTATGGTGTCGGCGGCTATGGTGCCGGCGAGCAGGTCACGCATGGCGGCGCTGTAGGCGGCTTCGAGATCGGCGGACGGACGGGCGTTGTCGCCCAGCAGCTCGGCGGCGTGCGGGCTGTCCCGCCAGAGGCGCAGGACGAGGTCGAGCTTGGCGGTCAGCACGGCGGTGAGCCGCTCGGTGAGATCAGTGCCGGTGTCGACGTCCACCCGGGCTCGGGCCAGGGCCGCATCGAAAAGCCGCTCCGCGAGGCGCCGGAAGGCGTCCTCCTTGTTGCGCACATGCTGGTACACGGCGCCGCGCGACATCCCCGCCTCCCGGGCGATGTCGTCCATCGTGGTGCGCTTCACTCCATGTCGGGTGAAGCACGCGTACGCCGCGTCGAGGATCTGCTCCACGCGCTCGTCCAACATACTGACAATCATCGCATGAAGTGTCAGTGTGTTCAACCGCGGGAGTGCGGACCGCCCCGGATGTCGTCTGCCTGATCAACCAGCAGTTCGTCAGGCGTTCCTCGCCCTGCAGGCTTTCCGGGCCAGCAGCAGTCGCCCTACGCGATCGCGGTGCGAATGGCCGATCTGCCGGTCCCGCTACTCGACGGATACGACGGTCACACCCTGCACCGCCCCCTTGCCGAACACCGCGCGGAGACGGCCGTGGAGCTGCTGACCTGGAGCCGCATCGACGACCTCGACCTCGCCTCGGTCAACGACGCCCTGCACACCCACCCCCGTCTCGGAGGCAGTACGGCAGTCTCCAGTCTCCCGAGGAACGGTCACCGACCGTGCACACAGTTCCGGCGGCAGGTGGACTCGCGGTCCGTACAGTAGCGGTGATCGGCCCGCGTCCGCGCCCGTGGCCGCAGAGGAGGTGGGCGATGACGCGCTGGTTCAACACGGCCGGTCCGTGCGTGCCCAGTGATCATTACATGATCCCCGCGTCGGTTCGGCTGCCCGAGGTTCCCCGTCTGGTAGCGCGCAAGAGCTGTTTCGTGGTGCACGCGCCACGACAGACCGGGAAGACAACCGCTCTGCAGGCGCTCGCGTCCGAGCTGACCGCCAGCGGCCGGCATGCGGCCCTGTTGTCCTCCTGCGAAGCCGGACGGGCCTGGGGGGACGACATCGGTGCAGCCACCCGCGCCATCCTCGACGAGATCCGCGCGGCGGCCGAGGACTCGCTCCCGGCCGGGCTACGCCCACCTCCGTGGCCGGCGGTGTCGGAGGGCACGCAGCTTGGCATGGCGCTGCGGGCGTGGGCGCAGGCGTGCCCGCGGCCGTTGGTGCTGTTCTTCGACGAGATCGACGCGCTGCAAGGCCGGACCCTGATCAGTGTGCTCAGTCAGCTACGCAGTGGCTACCGAGGCCGGCCCGACAACTTCCCCGTCTCGGTCGCGTTGTGCGGTCTACGCGACGTCCGTGACTATAAAGTCGCTTCGGGTGGTGATCCGTCTCGATTGGGAACATCCAGCCCGTTCAACATCAAGATCGAATCGCTCCGACTGGGGGACTTCACCCTTGACGAGGTACGGGAGCTGTACGGCCAGCATACGGCTGAGACGGGGCAGACATTCACGCCAGAGGCGATGGAACGGGCGTTCCATCTGACCGCCGGACAACCGTGGCTGGTCAATGCCCTCGCCTACGAGATCGTCGACAAGATACAGATCCCGACGTCCACACCGATCACCGTCGACCATGTGGAACAGGCGAAGGAACGGCTTATCCTCGCCCGGGCCACCCACCTGGACTCGTTGGCGGACAAGCTCACCGAGCCCCGGGTTCGCCGGGTCATGGAACCGGTGCTGGCCGGGACCGTCACCGTGTTCGAGCCGTTCAGCGATGACGTCCTCTACGCCCGCGACCTCGGCCTGATCACCCAGACTTCCCCCGTCGAGGTCGCCAACCCCATCTACCGGGAGGTCATCGCCCGGGTCCTCGCCGACGGCCTGCTCGACTACACCGACAACGTGCCCCGCCCCCGCTCCTTCGCGCTACCCGACGGCCGTCTGGACTTCCCCCGCCTGCTGGCGGAGTTCGCCGCCTTCTGGACGGCCAACGGCGATATTCTCACCACCCGCCAGCAGTACCATGAGGCCGGCCCTCATCTCGTCCTCATGGCCTACCTACAGCGCGTCGTCAACGGCGGCGGCTATGTCGACCGGGAGTACGGTGTCGGCCGCGGTCGCATCGACCTGCTCCTGCGCTGGCCCCACCCCGCGAAGGACGGAACACGGGCCTGGCAGCGCGAGGCTCTTGAGCTCAAGGTATGGCGCCAGGGTGACCCCGACCCCCTCCGCGAGGGCCTCGGCCAGCTCGACGCCTATCTCGACCGGCTCGGTCTCGACACCGGCATCCTCGCCGTCTTCGACCGCCGCCCGAACGCCGAACCCATCGACAGACGCACCACCATCACCCACACCACCAGCCCCACCGGCCGCACCATCACCCTCTTCCGCGGGTAGGGCGTGGCGAGGTGGGGGCCGCCGCCAGGTACGCCGAGCTCTCGCGCTCGGCCTAGAACCACCACGCGAGGACGTGCACCGCCACCTCATGAGCGCCTACCGGGCGGCAGTTCGAGCGGTGCCGCACGGTTCTGTCGGCACGGCGCGGTAGTAGCTGCGGCGGGTCAGCAGAAGGCGACCATCTCGCGTAGCCACTCGTCCAGTTTGGCGACTTCCGTGGGCGACGCGATGCCCAGCGGTGCGGGAGCAGTCAGGGTTTCTTCGGCATCCAGACGACGAAACCGCGTTCCACCTGCTCCGGCCTGACCAGCCCGAGCTGACGGAGCCCGCAACTGTCATCCGAGCAACGGCTCGTCGCCGTCATCCGGCGAATTGCCGACACCGGCGCGCTCGAGGATGGCCAAGGCCCCGGGGATGCCAGCCCTCGCGGCACGCTCCCGGAAGTACTCCTCGGTGCGTAGCGCGGAGAGCTTCTCCGCGACCGCCACGTTGATGAGTTGGTTCAGTGCAACGCCTTCAGCCTCCGCAACCTTGCGCGCCTCCGCCAAGAGCGAGGGCTGCAATCGAAGCGCAAAATTGCTCTGTCTCCTAGCTGTTCCTCCCACATTTTCAGCGCTGCCGCCGGCGTACAGACGCCGATCCCGAATTGTTCGGTGGCTGTTCCAAAGTCACGCCTGTTAAACGTCACGATCCACTCGGCGTGGCCGTTCACCGCTGTCTCCAACACCATGTCGTCGTCCGGGTCACGTAGGGTCGGCCGCCATAGGAACGCCAGTCGAACGTGTTCGGTGACGGCGACCACGGCGTCAAGGAGTGTGGCGACATCGTCAGATGAGATGCGGGCCGTCGAAAGATGTTCAGCTCTGGTCATGACTGCCTGCTACTCAATGACAAGAGGAACAGAAACCACAGCGGTACGAATGTGACGTTCAAGGAGGGCCACGAGCATCCGACGGGACGCGCCGGTATCGCTGCGGATTGCCGCCACCATCACCGCGGTGTCCACGACGACCCTCATACCCTGATGCCATCACATGCAATATTACACAGTCGGGATTGGGGGCGTACGCGCCTTGATGCGGAGATCCGGTCAGCCTGTCAGGAGCAGGCCGAGGCGACAGTCGGGGCCGTACCGTCAGCTCCGGTGCGCCATCACCGTTCTGTTCTCCCGCCACGATCGCCTTCTACGCGCGTCAGCGGAAGGGGATCGCGGCCCGTCATGACCAGGGCGAGCAGGACCACCATTGCGGTGGTGGCGGCCGCGAGGCCCGTCGCCCCTGGGAGGTCCAGGGCGGACAGCGCGAGGGTGACCGCTGGCCGTGGATGATCCGTCCGGCGGTGTGCAGCAGTCGGTAGCGGATCGTTTTCGGTTCGGCTTTCGCCAGGTCACCGTCGAGCGCGAGCAGCCCCAGCCAGGCCAGCAGGTCGCAGGCGATCCCGACGGCGGCGCACCAGACGCTGTTCATGGCGAATTTTTGGGACGGTAGCCGGCGCAGGCCGGTGTCCTTCCCGCAGCGGATCCTCGACTCGACCCGGGCCTGCACCCGGTGGCAGGCCTCCAAGAACGAGACCTGCCCGGTCGGCAGGTTGGTGGCGGTGACGTGAAAACGGTGGCCCTCATGCTGCTCGAACAGAGAAAGCTGGGCGCCGGGATGCGGCCGTTCCCGCCGGACGATGATCCTCATGTCCGCGGGCCAGCCGGTCCTCGTCCGGACCGGTGCGCAGCAGCCCGGTCAGTTCGGCGACCTCACCATTGTCACGGGGATCGCCGGCGGCGTCGACGGCCAGGGACCACACGCCTGCGGGCAGCGCAGTCGACCGCTTTACGCCGCTGCCACGCGATCACGGGCACCTGGCCGCGTTGGATGGCTCGTACGGGTATCTGCGGCAGTTCACCCCGCAGGTGCTCGACGCCGTTCGGTTCGCCGCCGGCACCGCGGCAGCCGAGCTGCTGGCGGCGGTGGAGATCCTGCGGGAACTCAACGCCACCAGTGCGCGCAAGGGCCCCGACGACGCGCCGACCGGGTTCGTCCCGGCCCGCTGGCGGTCTGGACCCGCACCGGCCGCGGCGCACGCGACGCCTGGGCACGAGGGGCGGGCGGCGCCGGGGACCGGTGCCGTGGTGCGGGCGAGCAGTGTGTCGATGAACCCCCAACATCACCAGGTACTGGCGGATTTAGGTGAGAGCTGGTCAGCCATATCCACCCGATTGTCGGCGGATGCTACGGAGACCCCAGGTGGTCAAGGTGTGCCCTATTAGGGCGACGACGATAGCCACCGCTATGAGGCGGATTACGCTCCATGTCGTCACGGCGACCGATCCTTGCATCGGGGCATCGAATTTGAGCCGCTGCGAAGTATCGACGATAGCCACTAGTGGAACCAGCACCCGAAAAGGAAGGCTGTGAAATCCATGATTTT
>NZ_CAUVXP010000237.1:0-1016 GCF_963555955.1 Protofrankia sp. Cas3 | reverse complement strand
TATTTCGCGCAAGGCCGATGCAGAAAGCCAAAGCAGCCCAGGACCATCCAGCCGCCAAGACGAGGTATACCGCATGGCCTACCGATCCGTCGACCGCGAGCAGAAGGGCGGCAAGAATCCCGAGCATCGCACCAGCGGTCAGTGCGGCTATCATGGGCGCCAGAAGACGCGATCGCAAAGGTGTCACGGTATTCGTTAGATTCCTTTTCGGTTATCAGGTTGGAAAACTCTGGTAACCGATATTAGCGTGAACGTGAGGCCACGCCGCACTCTCTGGAATCGGATACATGGCGGCCGGCCGGTTGGCGCGGTGGGGGTTCACGCGGACGGGGTGGTGGTGATCGGCGCGGCGGTGGAGATGGCCGCGGCCCTGCCAAGCGGTGCGGCGTTGCCAGCCGGCCTGGGGTTTCGTCGACCATGCGGAACAGGCGAAGGAACGGCTTATCCTCGCCCGGGCCACCCACCTGGACTCGTTGGCGGACAAGCTCACCGAGCCCCGGGTTCGCCGGGTCATGGAACCGGTGCTGGCCGGGACCGTCACCGTGTTCGAGCCGTTCAGCGATGACGTCCTCTACGCCCGGGACCTCGGCCTGATCACCCAGACTTCCCCCGCCTGCTGGCGGAGTTCGCTGCGTTCTGGACGGCCAACGGCGATATTCTCACCACCCGCCAGCAGTACCTACGAGGCCGGCCCTCATCTCGTCCTCATGGCCTACCTACAGCGCGTCGTCAACGGCATGGCGCCGAACCCATCGACAGACGCACCACCATCACCCACACCACCAGCCCCACCGGCCGCACCATCTAGTGC
This sequence comes from Protofrankia sp. Cas3, assembly GCF_963555955.1. NCBI lineage: Bacteria > Bacillati > Actinomycetota > Actinomycetes > Frankiales > Frankiaceae > Protofrankia > Protofrankia sp. Cas3. Next base: position 205 of record NZ_CAUVXP010000237.1, on the reverse strand, counting down.
GTGGCGACGTGGGGGCCGCCGCCAGGTATGCCCAATGAACGAGGCCCTGGGACAACCACCGCGGCCAATCAACCGGAAACGGGTGTCCCGGCCTGTGCGCGAGCGGGGATTGACAGGCGCCACCCACCGTCGGGGCCGCGTTTTGACCAGGTCGGATGCAAGGCTCCGACGAGGGGAACGTCGGGCGCGTTCAACTCATTTGCCC
>NZ_CAUVXP010000236.1:0-6218 GCF_963555955.1 Protofrankia sp. Cas3 | reverse complement strand
GATCCGTAGTCCTCAGCGGACCGTCCACCGACGTCCAGGGACGTCCATCGGTGCAGGTCACAGCCTCGGGGCCGTCCACCGACGTCTACGGACGTCCACCCCCGTTGCAGTACAACTGCAGTACATGGGAGATTGCGAGGCAGGTCACGCGGCGTGAAGTGGTGGGATTTCCCGGCGCGGACGGCACTCGATGATGGTAGGTGGAAGACCGGATGGCGAAGCTCCCGGCGATGCGGCGGGTTGATCCTCGGGATCGCTGGACCGTGTATCACTTCTCCCAAGCAAACCCCGCGGGCCCTGGCCAGAGCGACGTGAGCGCCTTGCTCCGACGGGTCGCTGACTCGATCGACGCACGAGGGGATATCGAGGTCCAGGACCTGGTGATGCATACCGAGGTCACGGCCGATGGCGACTGGCACTCGATCACCATTTACTACCATCGCGCTACCGTGGGCGACGATCAGGACAGCGGACCCGCGGATTAAGAGGAAAGAGCGGCTTGTCCATCAATGTCCGTGGACGTCCGCCGGGTCGGTGTGACCTGGGCTCTCCGTCCGCCGGTGTTCGCACTCGTCCGCCGACGTCCACCGGCTTGGGTACAGCAATGGGTACACGGGGACGGATCGAAGCGAATGCGGACACGGCCCACGCTACGAGCTTGGGAAACCTATGCGGCTACCGTTGCTGACCTGCTCTGGAACACTCCGGACCAGGTCAGCAGCGGTCCAGCTCTCGCCAAGGGATACCGCTGGGACCACATGTTGACCGTTGCTACTGGCACGCGGCGGGCATGCCGTCCGGCTAACCTCGCCTCGTCAGGGCAGCGCCCTTGCTGGCTGGCATGTCCGGAGTTGCCCGTGCACGCGGTGGACGTGAGAGCCACCTCTGTCTCCTCTGTCTGGTGATGTCCGTCGACTGGCCTTGCGTGGGTCGGCGCTATGCACTGTCGGAACGGCGGCCCTGGTCTCGTGCTGCGGGTGCCTGAGTCTGCGATCATTGTCGGGTACGGGTCGGTCCGAGACTCGGCGGTGGGAATGGGGGATGTACGATGATCGTTTACCACAACCGCCGACACGCCGACGAACGCAGGAGGTTGTGGTGGGCGATCGACATGTGCCGTGACCTGCTACGACGTGACACCGATAGATCATATATTCATGATCCTAAGGATCTTCGGATGGAGGTTGTGGTATGATCTTGCATCAGCGCAGGTCAGCGGGTGTACAATTTGGACAGCGGTGCCCGCGATCTACAAATCCGAGTCGGATTGAAACTTAATCTTACCGAAATAGTCGTCGATGCCGAGTGCCCGCGATCTACAAATCCGAGTCGGATTGAAACACGATCGCTATTGCCAGCATCGTAGCCGTTATGGTGCCCGCGATCTACAAATCCGAGTCGGATTGAAACCCCCAGCATCCCCAGCATCCCCAGCAACTTGTATAGTGCCCGCGATCTACAAATCCGAGTCGGATTGAAACTCAAGAGGTACCAGCGCATGCCGTCGCAGGGGTGCCCGCGATCTACAAATCCGAGTCGGATTGAAACAGGATGATCCCGGGTCACGTCAGCATGTCAGGTGCCCGCGATCTACAAATCCGAGTCGGATTGAAACAACACCCCGGTGATCGTGATCTTCTTGGGGCGGTGCCCGCGATCTACAAATCCGAGTCGGATTGAAACTGGACGACGCCGTTGCTCCGGTTGTTGTTGGCAGTGCCCGCGATCTACAAATCCGAGTCGGATTGAAACTCGCAAAGTGCGCGGGACGTTGTGCTGGTAGTGCCCGTGATCTACAAATCCGAGTCGGATTGACGACCTACACGGGTTTCAGGGTGACCGGAGATAGTCTCGTCCCAGCCTGGGCGAGGGGTCGGGCTGCCCGGGGAGCGAAGCGGCCGGATGCTGTCTCCTGGCTGCCCGCTGGCGTGCCCCCTGCTCGTTTTTCGTCTGCCGCTGGCGTGCCCGGTGCTGGTCTCCGGTGGTCGTGTGGCTGCGCATCCCTGAACGTGCACGGGTGTTCGGTGAACTGGACCGCGGAACAGGACCAGCATCGCGAATCCATGCCGCTCGGTACGGCGTGGATTCGCTCATCCGGCGGCGGTCGGTCTGGCCGGAATGCCCACGGGTCCCGGTGTGCCGGGCATACTTGCCATTCCTGGTCTGGCTTGTGCGCGGTGGCGGGCCAGCGACGCACCCGGCGAGCATGGCGCGCCAGCGCCACGCGCAGCCGTCGCGCGGCGCGGCCCGTGCCGCGCCTTGATCTAAAACCGAGTAATTCGGCAGTGCCCGGCTTATGGCGTATTCGTGCTGCCGGGTCCGCCGATGCGTGGACCAGATGGCCAGAGCTGGGCGAGATCAGCCGGGGTAAGCGGGCGTTCGTAGGCAGTGCGAAGGACGGTTCCCGAGGTCTCGGGGCCGGCGGTGTCAGCGAGGGTGACGAACCAGTCGATGCCGGCGGGGTATGACCAGAGGTAGGAGCGTAGGAGTGGGTCTGCGCCGCGGTCGGTGAGGGCGTCGGCGATGGTGCTGTCTTTCCAGAACGGCACCCGGTCGCGGGCGTGGGTGACACAGTCTGCGACGGATACGCCGGTGTTGATGGCGCGGTGTAGTTCGGCGCGGACGAGCTGAAGGTAATGATCGACGCGTATGCGGGCGGTCAGTGGTTCGTCGTCGGGTGTGGTGAACAGCGGTAGGGCCTGGGCGAGTCCTTCCATGAGGACTTGTTGTTGGGCGTGTACGGAAGTCAGGCGCACCCACGGGACATCGTCGCGGGTGCAGTTGGCCGACCAGTTGGCGGCTTGGAGGGCGTGACCGAGGATTTCGTGTTGGGCGAACTGGCGGAGCCGTACCGCGGTGAACCGGGCGTTGCGTTGGTTGAGGCGGAGGCGGACCTTTGAGCCGGCTCCGTCGAGCCAGTAGGCCCAGTACACATCGAGGTCGACGCGTTCAATGCTCAGGTCGTAGTCGGCAGTGGCGCTGGTGAGGCGGCGGACTATCGGTTCGATCTCCGTTGCCGCTGCGCGGATCAGCTCGGGGACGTCGTCGCTGTTCACGGGGCCTTCGGCCTCGTCGAGGTGGGCGGCGGTATCCGGACCCCAGGTCACCCCGCATGCCCCGATGGCCGATATCGCCCGGTCACGGCAGGCGGTGATGTAGTCGTCGGTCCATCCGGCCGCCGTGCATCCCTGGGTGGCCTGGACATAGGCATCCAACGGTTGGTGTTCCCCGAGCAGCGCCCGCAAGTAGGCCAGGTGCGCGCCGACACGGTCGGTTAGGTGCGGCTGGTCCTCAGCGCGTGCGCGGCGGTCCAGGTCGGTGAACCGGTTGTGGGCGTCGATTCGGTCGGCGACCGGCGGGATCTCGGCGTCGGTGGGGGCGCAGTCGTAGTCGATGACCGCGGGGCAGCCTCGCTGGCGTTCGTAGGCGTCCCAGGCCCGTAGCGCCGCTTCGATGTCATTGCGTAGGGTCACGATCGGCGTCCCATCGAAGCGTTACGGCGTGGTTGGGTGCCAGGTTGGCGCGGGTCAACTCGATGACGATGTCGGTCTGGTCGTGTTTCCAGGTGAGTCCGTCGGTGGCGGAGACCTCGGAGCCGTCGGCGTGTTCCTCCACGGCGGTGCAGCTCAGCAGTTGCCGTGTGCCGCGGTGGCGGACGGCGAGTGAGTACCGGTCGGTGGGGCGGGTGAAGGCTTGCCGCCAGTAGAGCTCGTCGAGGAACCGGCCGCCGTCGCAGGTGTAGGCGATGATCGCCGATTCGCCGGGCTGCAATGCGGGGAAGATCTGGCAGGCGAACTTGGACATCGTGATGGTGTCGTGGATCCGCTGGATGATGACGTTGCGGTCGGATGCGGCGGCCGGCCTGATCGTGAGGATGCCGGTGGTGTGTTTGAACCACAGCTCACGGACGAGACGAGTGATCGGTAACGTACCGATGTTCACCAGTTCGTAGGTGTAGGTGACCTGGGCGGAGCCGTCGGCGGCGATGTCGATCGTGACGGACAGGGACCGTTCCCGCGCGGCGTAGTCGCCTGGCGTGGATGCCGGGTGTTCGGGGGCCGCTCGGGCGGCTGGCGGGGTCGGCGCGGGGATCTCTGCGCGGGCGTCCAGCGAGGGTGGCGCGGGGGTGGGGCCAGTGGTCTCCCATGGGCGCGGGGCCAGCCGGAGAAGCTCGCCGGGGATGCGCAGGGCGTCAGCGATGCGTTCGATCAGGTCGATGGACATGATGTGTTCCTGATCGCGCATGATCCGGCTGACGCGGCTCTGGGTGAGCCCTTCGATCGGCGAGGCGATGCGGTCCTGACTGGCGCCGTCGTACTTCTTCAACAGCCGGAAGATGGTGCCGAAGTCGCGGGCGTTCAGCGCCGTGCGCATGTCGTCCCGGTCGAGTACCTGCCGGGAGACCGTGTAAGGGCTGGTGGTTGGCGGCATCGTGCCTTCTCGGGTGCGTCCGATGGTCCGCCGGTCAGCGGTGTGCAGGGCGGCATGCTGACAGTAGCGCGTTCATACCAGGTTGGTATGGGACCTTCGTCCGACTCGCGCGCTCATGTACCGCTTGTCGACTGTTCGCCTGGTGGAACACGGCCGGTCGGGGGAGTCGGGCGGCGTATACGGACTTGGCGTTTCGGTGCGGTCCGCGGGTCGGTAAGCCTGTTGTCCAACCAGTCCGGTTCCGTGTTGAGCGTGGTGTCCGCGGGGCCGGGCTGGCGTCCGAAAGGCACGCTGACGACAGGATGGGACGGTGCGGCCGGTGACCAGCGCAGACACGGTGGCTGACGGCGGGGATGGGCGGATGTCCGTGCTCTACGGCGTGGTGCGCTTCGAGCCGGGGGACGAACGGCGGGTCCGCGATACGACGATCACGTTTGACTCGCCCGCGTCGGCGGAGCTGTTCGCGGTGGAAAGCGGCTGGCACGACTATCAGGTGTGCCCGCTGTTCTTCTTCGTGGACCATTCCACGGCGCCGGCGGCGGGTCGGATGCTGCTGGGTGCGGCGTTGGCACGCTCGACGCGGCGGGCCGGTGGCTGAGACCACCGGTGCGCACGCACCGGTCACCCTCGACGGCGCAGACTGCACAATTACGATCTATCCGGACGCGCGGCCGGTGGACGTCATGCGGGCGTGGGCGGCGCTGCCGGACGGGGTGGGGTTCGCGGAAGCGTTCGGTGATGTTGAGGTGACGCTCGTGTTCCGGCCGGTAGACGGCGTGGCGACGGGTCCGGCGATGCCCGAGAGGCTGCCGTTCGGCCTGCGCTGATCAGCGGTCGCCAGTCAGGGGCCGTCACAGACAGGGGCTGGTGCCCAGGTGGACGATCTGTCGTCCGTCCGGGTGCCGGCCCCTTCTATCGTGCGCGGGGCTCGCAGGTGTGCGGCTCGGGATCCCGCCCGGCGGTGACGAGCTGCTCGACGGTCACGAGACGGCGACTGAGCTCTTCGAGGCGTTCTTCGATCCGGCGCAGCGTCACGATGACCGGATCGTCGGTGGTGGTGGGTTCGGTGGGCGGGTGGCCGGCGAGTAGAACTCTGATCAGATGGTCGTCGGGCCAGTCGAGCGCGCGGGCGAGCGCGGTCAGCGTCTTGTTCTGGAAGCGGCGGCCGGTGCCATGCTGCACCAGACGGACCGTGGACACCGACACCCCCGACGCCTCGGCAAGCTGTTGCTGACCGATGCGGCGGGCTGCCATCCGTTCGTTGAGTGCTACCGCGACGGCGGCCCAGTCCTCGCCGTCGGCGGGTCGGCGGGCGGTATAGACCCGATGGGTATTGCGGTCAGCCATGGCCCGCATATTAGCGCCCAAGCAAGCAGTATTACGACTGATGTGCGCGTCCATACCGGGTCCGTATGAGCGAGTCGGCTTCGGATCGTCGGTCAGACCGGCTTGGTATGGCCATCATACCAAGGACGTATACATGGCCTGTATACGGGTTGAGTAGCGGTCGTCGAGCGGTGCACTGTGTATCTCGACGGGTCGGGCGGTCATCTCCGACAACCCGGCGAGACGGCGAGAGGTGGGCAACGATGGCGATACCGCGGTGGATTCCGGTGGCGTTCGGGGATGTGTTTCCCCATGGCGCGTTCGTGCTCGGGGTGGAGGCGGCGAACGACTTTGAGAAGTCGAAGGCGGGGATGCCGGATGCGCAGGAGCGGGACAAGGAAACCGGTGAGCTGCTGTGGGCGGTACGGGTGATGGACGCGGACCCGAACGCGCGGGCCGGG
>NZ_CAUVXP010000235.1:0-6304 GCF_963555955.1 Protofrankia sp. Cas3 | reverse complement strand
TAGCCTTGAACTGCGTGTTCGCGGACGTATCGCGCGAGGACAGGATTCAAGTTGAGTCCCCTCTGGGACACTCGTCTCCAGACGACCTGTGCGCTTCGCGCCAAGTCGTCTCGTTTATGCCTGTCCGGGGGCCGAGCCCCCGGACCCCCACGGTGCGTTCGTGCCGCGCGAACCTCGGCCTTGTCGGCTGGGTCGGCGTCGTGCAGCGCCGCGAGCAGGCCGTCGAGGCCGTCGACAAGATCTTTGATCTGCTGTCGGGTGAGTCGGCGCCGCGACTCCCCAGCCGGCGCTGCCCGTCCGAGGGCAACCAGTGCCGCCGCGCGTTCGACCTGCACTTGGCCGATCCAGCCCACTCAGGCGTCGCCGTCCACGGGCTCGGCCTGGTCGCCCTCGGCATCGCGCTCTCCACCCGCCCGGTGCCCGTGGCCTCGCCCGCGACACCGGCGGCCCGGGAGCACCGCAGCGAATCGCCGGCGACCGCCCGCACCGTCCGGCTGTAGGGGACCGGCCCGGACCGGCTCACCGCCGCGATTCAACCTCCGACGACGAGCCGGTCCCGCGGCTCAGTCGAGCCGACAGCAAATCTCTGACACCGCCCGGATCTGTGCGGTGAGGGTGGGCGTCAGGTGAGCTGTGACGCCGTCGACGAAAAGGATCTGGCCAGGGTCAGCGGTCGCCTCCGGCCGGAACTCGGTGCACGGCTCACGTCAGCTGCCTACCTCGGCGTAACGGCGGGCGGCGGCCAGCGCGGCCCGGATCGCGGCGGCGCCGACCGGGACCCCCGCATCGCCGGCGGCCCCTTTCGGTCCGAAGAAGATGCCGGCGTAGGCGGCGGTGTCGCGCTGGAAACGCCATCCCTCAGCGAGCGGACCAGCATCGACGGCGTCGAAGCCAAGCGCGTCGAGAAAGGCGGTCACGGTGGCCTTCGCCGCCGGGTCGTCGCCGGCGATCGGCAGGGCCGAGCGGTCGGGCGCCCCGGCCGGCCTGGGCAGCGACAACAGATGTTTGAAGTAGATGTTGTTGAACGTCTTGACCACCCGCGAGCCGGGCAGGTGGCGCTGAAGAAGTTCGCTGGTGGTGGTCGATTCGTCATCCAGCTCCAGAATTTGGCCATCGCGTGCCGGATAGTAGTTGTTGGTGTCGATGACGACCTTTCCGGCGAGCGGCTCGACAGGCACGCTGCGATACGCTGCCAGCGGAATTGTCACGACCACCAGGTCACCCGCGTCAGCCGCTTCGCTCGGGGTTACGGCGCGGGCGCGCGGGCCCAGCTCGTCCACGAGTTCGTTCAACGTCTCGGGCCCACGAGAATTGCTCAATACCACGTCGTAGCCGGCCCCGACGGCCAACCTGGCCACCGTACCGCCGATGTTACCGCTGCCGATCAGCCCAACAGTTGTCATGTCGCGTAGCAACCGTCGACCGGTTGCCACCATTCCTGCGGGCGGTCAGCCAGCACCGTCAGGACACCGAGATAGGACGCCGGCCCGGCCCCGCGACTGCCCGCCGTGGTTGTGGGACTGACGCCGGTCCTGCCGTTCCCCTGCCCGCACCTGCTCCCGCGGCCGCCCCACCATTGTGTCACTCACGGCATATCCCCACTCTCGGGGAGTTACACCGTTATTTCTACAGGCCCCCTACACGACGGGTAGTTCACCTCGATCCACGACACCCAAAATCAAGATTTTCAGGGGTCTCCTAGCAGAGGCCTCGTATGTCAGCCCCGGGGGTGATCGGGCCTTCGACGAAATCCACTTCGTTCGTCCCGGGCACGGTGATCATGTTGTCGTCCTGAGCTCGTCCGACGATGGCGAATCCCGCGTTGAGATCGCAGGTATCGCCCGCCGTCACCTGGTACAGGCCCGCCGGGAGCTGGATGCGGTATCGCCCGCCGTCGTCCGTCACGGTATGGGCCTCTCTCTCGTCGTTGGCGTTCACGAGCCATCCGAACCGGACATAAGCCTTCGGGTAGGGCTTGCCAGAATCGCCGCGCACGATCCGCCCAAAAATTGTGCTGTAGGCGCCGCCACCACCGGTCGCGCTGCCGCCACCACCGGTCGCGCTGCCGCCACCACCGGTCGCGCTGCCGCCACCACCGGTCGCGCTGCCGCCACCACCGGTCGCGCTGCCGCCACCACCGGTCGCGTACCCACCGCCTCCGCCGTCGGACGGCGCGCAGGCTGCTAATACCAGCACCAGGATCAAGACGATGGGTATGCGCTTCATGACGTCCCCCCGATATCCGATTGTGACCGCGCTCCCGCCACCGTTTTGACGGGCGCGGTGCCCTCCCGCACCGATACCACCGACAGTCGCAATCCACAATGGGTCTCGTGATTGCCCCCAAGCCGCCTGCTCGCGTCGGGACGAACTCACGGTCCCTTCCCGCTGGCAGGCGATAATTGCGGGTCCACGCACCGTGACAGGCGATTTGCTACCCGAACATGATGGCATAGTTTCCACTGTCCGTGTAGTCGTGCCCGCCGCCTGCCGGGCAGCGCCCAGTACTCGCGTTTCCAGCGAAGAACAGGCCTTGACACCTGTGGCAGCAACGCCAGTCAGCCTGAGCCATATCGGTACCTCCGCGCTGTGAGCTCTTTCCGGTGCGAGATTATAGGCACGCTGCGACCCACCTCACCCTGGGGAAATCGCGGGGGTCGGGCGATCCTGGTGGTTTCCCCGGGCCCAGTCCGGTCCGGTGCCGGTCGGTGGTTTCTGCGAGCGGCGCCCGGTGACCGCGACGGAAGTGCCGCGGCCACCGGGCGGCGTCCGGGGGTTCGTCGGACGCCGCCCGGTCAAGCAGCCGGACGAGGTCAGTCCAGCTTGAGAAGGGGGCGGGCGGCCGGATCTGTCTCAACGCGTAGGTCACCCTCTTCGTGATCGTTACTGGTTCGACGAAAGTTGATGACGACATGCATCGGGGTCGCCCTTCCGAAAGAGCGGCATAGTCGAACAGCGGTTCTCCGCCATCGAGCCCCCGGTAGATCCACCGGTCTGTTCCAGCGAACTCCGGTGCTCGCGTGCCGCCGAGTCGTCAGTGGATGTGCAGGGGCGCGGCGAGGTGGTGCGTGAGCGCAGAACAAGCTTGCGGTAGGCGTTGCCCAGGTAGTGCTCGATGATGCGGACGCTCAGCACGAGCTTGCGGGCGACCTGTCGGTTGGACAGACCGTCGGCGGCGAGACGGGCGACGCTGAGGTCCGGCGACGGGCTACTATCGTGAATTGCCTACCGGCGGGCACGGGGGAGAACATGGACCACCTGGTCGGGAGGGACTCGGAGCTGGCGTTCCTCGCCGCTCGGCTGGCTGAGGCGCGCGCTGGCCGTCTCCAGGTAGTGTTGCTCGAGGGCAACCAAGGTGTCGGGAAGACGGCGCTCCTTCGCCGTTTCCTTACGGATCTGGACGAGGCAGAGACTCTGGTCGCCAGCGGCGACGAGCTCGAGCAGTCGGTGCCTTTTGGCGTGTTGACTCAACTGCTGGGCGGGATTCGCGCCGAGCGCCTTCCGGCTGAGCTGAGCGTTGCCACCTTGTCCGGGACGGCGGCACCCGCGCCTGTCCAGATCGGCGCCGGCCTGGTCAGCCTTGCCGGTGAGCTGACGGCCGGCCACACGGCCCTGGTGTTAGCCATCGACGACGCGACCTGCGCGGATGTGTCATCGCAGCAAGCGCTCGCGTTCGCGTTGCGCCGGCTGCGCCACGACCCAGTCCTGGTCGTGCTTGTCGCTCAAACGGACGGACAGGGCGTCTTCTCCGACGGGCTTCGCCGGCTGTTGACGGAGTTCGGCAGCCGGCTACGGCTGGCCGGGCTGACCGTCGATGATCTGCAGCGGCTCGCCGTGGCCCAGTACGCGACCCCGATCTCCGGGCGCGCGGTGCAACTGCTGCATGAGGTCACGGATGGCAACCCAATGCACGCCCGAGCGCTGTTGGAGGAGCTTTCTCCCGACGAACTACAACGCGAGGCCGGTCCGTTTCCGGCGCCCCGGTCGTTTCGACTCATGGTGCTGGGGCGGCTGGCCAACTGCCCCAGCGAGACTCAGCGTCTTGTCGTCGCGGCCGCGGTCCTCGGCCGCAGCTGCCGCGTCGAGGACGCTGCGCGCCTCGCCGGTGTGACCGATCCGCTTGCCGCTCTGGGGCCGGCGGTGAAGGCCGGCCTGCTCGTGGAGCACCGCCGCCCCTTCGACGCGGGGGTTGCCTTCGTTCACCCACTGATGAGGTCCGCCGTCTACCACGACCTCGGCCTGGACGATCGATGTGCGCTGCATGCCCGGGCGGCGCAGCTTGCCGACGACCCGGCAACGGCACTGACGCACCGCATCGAAGCATCACCGTTCACCAACGACGATCTTGCCGCCGAGGTCGCGCAGGCGGCTGGACAGGACGCCGCCCAACACCGCTGGGCGCAGGCTGGCGACCGGCTGCTGACCGCGGCCCGGCTCACCAGTGACCGGCGCCTACGGGAGCACTGGTTCACCTACGCCGTCGACATGATGCTGCATGCGGGCGAGGTCGCCCGCGCCGCCGACCACCTCGCCACCGTGCCCCCGCTTCACGATCGCGCGCGCCACCACTACCTACAGGGCCGGCTCGCGATGGTGCGCGGCGACTTCGTCGCCAGCGACGTCTCGTTGCGACAGGTGTGGGCGCAACTGGCACTCGCTCCCGATCCTCCATTGGCACGTGCCGTCGCGGAGGCGCTGACGATACGCGTCGACTACGGTTTCTACGACATAGCCGCCGAATGGGCCACCCGGGCGAACCAGGTGGCGCCGCTGGACGCTGACCAGCCCACAGCCCTGCCGTTTCTGACGATCATGGTTTACCTCTCCGCGGGTTGGCGGCAGCAAGCCCGGGCGGTCTTCGATGAGGTGACCGCGCGGGACGGAGGTGCCACCGAATCCGGCGGTGCGACCGACGCGGACGGCCTCGTCGTTGGCGCCTTCCTGAGGTCCTGCGACGACCTGCCGGCCGCTCGCGACGCGTTCAGCGCCGCCGCGGCCTTCCACCGGCGCCACGACACCGCCGCACCCATGGGTCTGACAGCTCTATACCTGCAGTCCCTGGTCGAATATCAAATGGGTGAGTGGGACGAGGCGACCACCCACGCCAGCCTGGCCACATCGCTCGCCGCCGACAGCGGGCAGGTCTGGATGACGGCCTCCCCCCACGCCGCCATGATCTACCCGCTGGCAGCCCGAGGAGCACCGGACATCTCCGCCCACCTCGCCCGCGCGGCACGGGCCCAGCGCGATCACACGGGCCAGGCGGAACTGATCCGCATGGCGCGAGCCCGCGTTGCGCATGCGGCCGGCGATCATGGTGGTGTCGTCACGGCGCTGTCCTGGTTCGCGGGCCGACCCGCGTCCGATCCGATCGAACCATCCGACCTGCCATGGCGCGTCCTCTACGCGGAAGCGCTGGCTCACCTCGGCCGGACCGATGCGGCAGAGACCGTGCTCGTACCCTTTGAGGAGGCAGCCGCGGAGCGCTCGCGGCGTTCAGCACAGCTGGGCGCTGTCCGGGCCCGGGCGGCGCTCGAACTGGCCCGCGGCCACATGGACATCGCCGCGGCCACCTTCCGTCAGGGAGCCGCGCTCGGCCGGGATCTGCCCATGCCTTTCGAGATCGCTCTACTCGATCTTGCTCACGGATCGTTCCTGCGCCGGCGGGCCGACGGGCAGGCCGAGGCGGTCGGCGTGCTTCGAGCGGCCGGCGACACGTTCGCGAGGCTCGGCGCGGCACCCTATCTGGCCCGCTGCGAACGCGAACTGGCCGCGTGCGGGCCATCCGAGACACGCAGACCCCCATCCACCTGGGCGGGACTGCTCACGCCGCAAGAGCTCAGCGTCGCCCGCCTCGCCGCCGACGGCTTGTCCAACCGACAGATCGCGACAGAGCTCGTGCTGAGCGTCCGCACGATCGAGTACCACCTGGGCAACGTGTACCGCAAGCTCGGTCTGCGCTCACGCGCGCACCTTGCCGCCACCCGACACGGCCGCTGACGAGTCGGCGCCATGCCAAAACCGTTCTGAGGGGGCCCCGGTGCAGCAATGCACCGGGGCTACCCGACGAGCAGTGGTTCGGCGTCCTGACCCGCCGGCTGCTGCGCCGCGGCGACTTCACCTCCCGCGAGGACCTCGACGCCCAGATCACCGCGTTCACGATCCTCCACAACAAGACGGCCCAGCCCTACCAGTGGAGCTACGACGCCGACGCCGAACACGCCCGATACCTCGAACGCCACCCCAGCCCGACCAGCCTCACTCAGGCCGCCTGACGTCACATAACGTCACCGGACACCAGAAA
>NZ_CAUVXP010000234.1:0-6307 GCF_963555955.1 Protofrankia sp. Cas3 | reverse complement strand
GTCCCTACCCGCGCGGGAGATTTGGTGCCGTTCGGGATCGGATGAAAGGCCACATCGGATGGAAGGCCACCCAGCCGAGATGGCAGGCAGTCCCGGCAATCCGTGGTGTTCCGGGGTCCTGGGGCGCTCTAAGCTGGCTCCACCATGGTGATGCTGTGATGATCCGGGTCGTGACGACAGGACGGCCAACAGGACGGCCAACGGCACGACCGGGCTGCTGGGGCGTTTGGTGATTATCGAGCGGGCGCGGGTTGCCGCGGCGGTGCCCAACTACGTCCTCGGCGAGTATCTGGGCTCGGGGGCGTTCGGGCTGGTGCTGAAGGCAGAGCACCGACGGATGCGCAGGCCGGTGGCGATCAAGGTGATCCCAGCCGAGACGGCCGAAGGCGAGCGGATCGACTTCGCCGCCGAGGCGCGGGTGCTGGGCGGACTGGATCATCCGCATGTGGTCCGGGTCTACGACTACATCGAGGCCGAGGACCTGTGCCTCGTGGTGATGGAGCTGCTGGCCGGGGGCACGCTGACCCGCCGGCGGGGCACGCTGACGCCGGAGCAGGCGTGTGCGGTGGGCCTGGCGGTGGCCGCGGCGTTGAGCCACGCCCACGACCACAGTGTGCTGCACCGCGACGTCAAGGCCGACAACATCCTGTTCGCCACGGACGGGACGGTGAAGGTCGTCGACTTCGGCATCGCGAAGCTGTTCGAGGGGTCGGCGACCACCGCCAGCAAAGTCGCCGGCACGCCGGTCTACATGGCGCCCGAACAGATCGAGGGCGGCCGGCTGTGCCCGGCGACCGACCTGTACTCGCTGAGCATCGTGCTCTACCAGCTCCTGGCCGGCCGGCCGCCATTCGACCCGAAACAGCCACTGCACATACTGTGGCGCAGGCAGCTGACCGAGCCCGCCCCGCCCATGGTCGGGGTGCCCGCACCGGTCGCCCAGGTGGTGCTGCACGCGTTGGAGAAGGACCCAGCCGCCCGCCACCCGGACGCCGCCGCGTTCGCCCTCGCCCTCGCCCTCGCCACGGCCGCGGCCTACGGCGCGGGCTGGATCACCCGAGCCGGCCTGCCGCTGCACCTCGACGACGCCGTCCGCCGCGCCGCCGAGCAGCCGCCAGCCGCCGACGTGCCAACGGTCGCCCACACCCTCGTCACCGCCCACACCCTCGTCACCCCCGGCCTCGCCGCCGCCAAGCCCACGACCGTCGCCGGCGACGATGCGACGGAGGAACAGCCCGAAGGCGAGCGCCTGGACACCCCCGAATCCACCGAGGACGTGTTCGCTCGCCTACTGCGGACTCACGGCCCCGACCACCCCGACACCCTGGATGCGGCGAACAATCTCGCCATCCGGCTGAGCGCCCTCGGTGACCATCAAGCCGCCCGCGAACTCGACGAGGACACCCTCACCCGGCGCCGCCGAACCCTCGGGCCCGACCACCCCGGCACCCTCAACTCGGCCCACAACCTTGCCGTCGACCTCGCCGAGCTCGGCGACCGTCACGCCGCCCGCGACCTGTACCAGGACACCCTCACCCGGCGCCGCCGAACCCTCGGGCCCGACCACCCCGACACCCTCAACTCGGCGAACAACCTCGGCATCCTGCTGAGCGCCCTGGGCGATCACGAGACCGCCCGCGAACTCGGCGAGGACACCCTCGCCCGCCGCCGCCGCGTCCTCGGGCCCGACCACCCCGACACCCTCAACTCGGCCTACAACCTCGCCGTACGGCTGAGCGCCCTCGGGGACCACCAGGCCGCCCGCGCACTCGGCGAGGACACCCTCGCCCGGCACCGCCGCGTCCTCGGGCCCGACCACCCCGACACGCTCACCTCGGCCTACAACCTCGCCATCTATCTGGGCAAACTCGGCCGGTACCAGGATGCCCGCGCACTCGGCGAAGACGTCCTGGCCAGCCGCCGCCGGATCCTCGGCCCTCGCCACCCCGACACCCTCGGCGCCGAGGAAGCCCTCCAGTGGTGGATCCACCAGGGTTCGGCCGGCGCGTAGCGCGTAGTACCCGACGTTCGTCCAGCAGGACCCCCGTCGTCGGGCCGCCAGCCACCACCCGAAAGAATCTGACATGCCGCGCCCATTTCCACAGCGACGGGTCGAGAACGGAACCTCGGAAGCCGCGACCGTTGCCGAGACCGCGCAGGTGGCCCTTGCATTCAGCCCCTTCCGTCTCCACGGCATTACGAAAATCTCAGAAACCCGGATCCTCCCAAGTCAGAGGCACTTTCCCGTCACCGGGGCACCCCCACCGCCACGATCAAACAGGCTCCGGCGTGAACAGCCGGGATTAAGCGCGCCGAACGATAGCGCGCCGAACGATGTAGATTTTGTGTCGCCAGAACAGCACAACAATCACATCGTTGGACCCCCACACTCATGGGCTCCGCGTGCGAACTCTCGGCCGCCGGCCCGGAAGTCACGGCGGAATCAAGCGATCATGGCGGCGCATGCCGTTCCAACAGATCATTGAACTCCGTCCATAGGATGGATGACTCCGGCTATAATAAGTCGAGTTATTAAGAGGAGTTGCGGTGGACAAGCCCGCCGAGATGTTCGACCGCGACTTCGAATGGGCCGAGCTCACCCGCTTCGCCCACCACCCGAGCCGGGAAGCCACCCTGGATGTGATCTCCGGGCGGCGGCGCCAGGGTAAGACCTTCCTCCTCGACGCGATCACCCGCGCCCATGGTGGTCTGACGAGTTTCCCTTCCTCGCCAAGGCCTCCCCCGCCCTGCCCTCCATCATCCAACGCGCCCTGGACCCGACGGCCCGGGTTGCTTGTCAGCTGGTGTATGGATTCCTCAAGGTCATGGGCGTGCGTGCGATGTCAAGTGCCGGCTGAGGGAAACGGGGGCCTGCCGTGTAGTAGCGGGCCCGGGTTCGGCCGACCGGTTCCAGGACGTGGGCGGTGGTGAGGTCGCGGAGGTCGCGTTGCGCCTGCTGCAGGCTCAGGCCCTCGGCGTGTTCGTAGCGTGAGCGGCGGACGCGTCCAGCCATGGCCACGTCGTGCAGTGCGGTCACCACTCGCTCGTCCAGACCGGTGCTCTCGGCGACTTCGGAGAGTGCGCCCCATACCCGCCCGGAGCGGTCGAGTCGGCCTTGAACGGCCTGGGCCTGCTGGTGGTAGGCGGTCAGGTTGAGGCGGATCCAGCTGGAGACTTCCTGGTCGGGAAGGTACTTCGGGCCCCGATCGGTGAGTTCGCGATAGTACTCCCAGGTGTTGCCGGGGCGGCCGAGCCACGCCTCGATGGACGAGAGCTCCGGGGCCAGGACGCCTTCGCGGGCGATCATGAGAGTCTGCAGCGAACGGGACATCCGGCCGTTCCCGTCGGCCCAGGGGTGGATGGACACAAGGTGCAGATGTGCCATAGCCGCTCGCACCAGCAGGTGGGTGTCGTTGTCGGCGTTGAGCCAGTCGATGAGTTCCGTCATCAGCGCGGGGACGACATCGGCGTCCGGGGCTGTGTAGGCCGCGATGGCGGGGTCGCGGGCGTCGGTGACGTAGACGGGGCCCCGGCGCCACTGCCCGGCCGGCTTGCGCACGGTGTGACGGTGGCCTTGCAACATCCAGTGCAGAGCGTTGAGTAGGCCTTTGCTGTAGCTGACGTCCTCGGCATCGTGGAGCGTCTGGATATACGTCATCATCCGCTGATAGGCGAGGGTCTCCTCGCGGTTCTCGTCCGAGATCTCGACATCTCGCTCGCCGTCCATCAGGTCCTCGACGTCGATCGTGGCTACCTTGAAGCCCTCGATGGAGTTCGAGGCTGCGACGGCATCGGCGGTCAGGAACGTCCGGAGCCTCTCAGTCCATTTCGACGGCGTGGTCTGGATGTGGTGCCGCAGTGCATCCCGCATGCCGTCGATCTCGCTGAGCACCTGATCGTCGGCAGGTCTGAGGGCCGGCGTGGGGTAGAGCATGCATCAACGATAGATTGACGCAGTCATCACGTCAAGCCAGGTGGTCCGGCTGCGAGCAGGTGACCTTGTGGGGTTCCCGAACTCGGCCGCCCGGTCCCCGCGGCTCAAGAGGATGTCCCGGATCTGCCGGGTGGTCCACAGCCCGTCCGGATCCGCGGTAACCCCAAGGACGTGGACAAGGACATGGACAAGGACATGGACAAGGACATGGACAAGGACATGGACAAGGACATGGACGTAGCGGGTGCCGACTTCCATGACGAAGAAGCAGTACAGACACCGCAGCGTCATGGCGCAGTCCACGTGGAAGAAGTCAACGGCCAGCATGGTCGAGGCCCACCGCCGGAAGCGGGGCTCGCGGGGTGGACGGCCACCGGCTCAAACGCCACCGGGCGGTCGCGACACGGTACGCCCGAGCGTCGGGTGCTTGGTGGGCGAGGGGAGAATTACGCCCGCAGGACCGTGACCGTGCGGCCGGTCTGGGTGGTGGCAATATCGAACTGGGTACGTTCACTGAGGTCGGGGGCATCGGGGCGGCAGTCAAAGATGATCAGAATACCGGTGTCGAGGCCGAGGCGGTCGAGGTAGCGGTCAAGCTGAGTCAGGCCTTGGCACAGCGGGTCGGCCTTGCCGGGATGCCAGACCTTGAGCTCGAGGGCTTCCCGCTGCCAGTGGCGTTTGCCGTTCTCGTTTGGGTAGGGCCAGCGGATGAGCAGATCAATCCGCCCCCGGCCGACGCCGTACTCCCGTTCCACGTAGCCACCGCCGTTGACGACGCGTTGGAGGAAGCCCATGAGGACGAGCTGTGGGGCGACCTCGTGGTAGTGCTCCGTCGAGGTCAGTACGTCGCCGTGCTCGATCCAGAATTCGGCGAATTCCCGCAGCAGCAGCGCGACGTCGAAACGGCCGTCTGGCAGCACGAAGCTGCGGGGGTCGGCGACGACATTGGCCTCAACCTGGGTGGTCAGGACTCGGACGACGACCTCTCGGTAGATGGGGTTGGCGATCCGGACCGGGTCCTTCGGGGCGACCAGGCCGAGGTCGCGGGCGTAGGCGAGGTCGTCGTCGTAGGGGTCGAGCTGCACCAGGTCGCCGGCCAGCAAGGGCAGCACGATCCGACGGACTCGCGGCTCGGCCAGCCGGGCGGCCAGCGAGTCCAGGTGCGTCGCTCGCGCCAGGATCAGGCGCTCCTTCGCCTGTTCCAGGTGGTCGACCGTGATCGGCGTCGAGACCGGCAGCGCCATCTTCACGACGATTTCCCGGGCCAGCGCGTTGACCAGCCATGGCTGGCCTGCGGTCAGCTCGAACGCTCGGGCCACCACCGCCGGCGTGAACTCCTGCCCGGTGTCGGCGGTGTGCTGCCCGTACAGCTCGGCGACTTCCTCCGCCGTGAAGTCCCCCAGCCGCAGCGACTCCAGCTTGATGTTGAACGGGCTCGACGTCCCCAACCGTGACGGATCGCCTCCGGATGCCGCTCCGGGGTCCCGCGGAATCGCGAAGCGATTTCGGGGGTGGCAGTCACAGACGTCCCGCAGGCCACACAGCGCGACCGAGGTGGGAAAGCCGATCGGGCGGTCGCGATAACCGTCCCGGAGTTGGCTGAGGACGCTGATCAGACTCTGCCCGCTCAGCGCATCGATCTCGTCGAAGAACAGCACCAACGGCCGGGGGCAGACCTGCGCCCATACCGACAGACCCGCCGCGAGCAGCGTGCCTTCCGACACCTCCGGCCACGGCGGCGGGCGCAGGTCCGCGGGCAGCGCCGTACCGGCCTTTGGCCGTCAGTTCCTCGGCGAGCGCGGTCAGCGTCGTCGTCTTCCCTGTCTGCCGTGGCGCGTGCACGACGAAGTACCCTTCCTGCTCCACCAGGTCGGGAACCTCCGGCAAGCGTGACACTGCCGGAATCATGTAGTCGACCCCAGGCCGGCACGGACCAGCCGTCTGGAACCGGCGAGCCATCGATCGTCACACTCCATCCGCCAGGCGGCACGGATCACGCTGCGCCCCCAACCCTACGCACCCACCACCACCGATCGGCGATCTCTCCGACCGCGACGCACCCACTCCCACAACAACTAGTGATCTCGCGGAGGGGCACGTGCGCCCGGTGCCCTGGATGTGGGAATGGCGAAACCGGCGCTGGGCGCAGCGCGATCCATCCCTCCTGCGCCGTCATTTGGCCGAGCGGTAGGTCCCCGGGCTTGTGGTGGCTGGACAATCGGGTCGTCGGCCCACGTTGTCGGAGACGGCCGCCACACCCACCTGGTCTTCTTCCGGACGCGTCTCACCCGGCGCGGCAGGCGCGGGCGTAGCGCGACGGGGGCAGACCGACGATCGCGGAGAACTCCCGCGTGAGGTGTGCCTGGTCGCTTT
>NZ_CAUVXP010000233.1:0-6328 GCF_963555955.1 Protofrankia sp. Cas3 | reverse complement strand
AACCCGTTCGCCCACCCCGCCGTCGTCGCCGGTGCCATCGCCGGCGAGGCGCTGCTTGGCGATCCGCCGGCCGAACGGATCATAGGAGTACCGCCAGCGCTGGCCGTCCGGGGTGGTCACACCGGTCAGCCGATCGTCGGCGTTCCAGCTGTAGCGCCAAGTGTGCGGCTTGCCCGACAGCCGTTTGTGCTGGCGCAGTGTCACCCGGCCCTGGCCGTCGTGCTCGTAGCGGACCCGGCCGGCCCGGCGGATCAGCGTGCCGGCGTACTCCCGACCGCCCTGCGCGGCCTCGTGCACCCCGTCGCGGCCGTTCGGCTGGGCGGGTGGGGACTGGGTGGACGCAGGCCAGGACGCATCGGTGATGTTGCCCACGGCATCGTAGACGTAGCGCTCGGACCAGCCGGCCCCGTGGACCGCGGTGACCCGCCGCACCGGGTCGAGATCGAACCGGCGCAGGCCGGCGAGCATGTCATCGATCTCGGTGACATACCCATCCGGGCTGTAGGAGTAGTCCCGGCGCTGCAGCACCCGTGCGTACCCCGCACTCCCGAGCACGGCAGCGGTCACGGTCTGCGACAGCAGCTGGTGGTTGGCATCCCACGCCTGCGCCAGCACCACCCCGCTGTCCAGGCTGCGCTCGATCTCCCGGCCGGCGTCGTCGTGGACGAACCGCACCGTCCGACCCGCAGTGTGCAGCACCAGCGGAAGGTCGTTCGGGTCATACTCCCACCGGCTGTCCGCCCCGGACGGCGTCACCCGCCGCACCCGCCGGCCCAGCACGTCGTACGTCGAGGAGACCGTCCGGCCGTTACAGGTCTCGGCCAGCATCCGACCGGCGGGGTCCCGGGTGAACGTGCAGTCGGCGTCGGCGTTCACCGCACGCACCACCCGTCCCACCGGATCGTAGGCAAACGTCGTCACCGCATTTCCGTCCCGTTTCTCAACCACGTTACCGAGCAGATCGCGGGTGAACCGCACGGTCTCCCCCGCACCGTTGGTCGACGCGACGAGCTGCCCGACGCCGTCATGGGTATAGGCCAGCACCCGCCCGTTGAAGTCGGTCTCCCGCACCAGATTCCCGGCCGGGTCGTAGTCGTAGCGCCAGACCAGGCCGTGCGGGTTGGTGACGGCGACCAGCCGTAGTTCGGTGTCGTAGGCGAACGCGAGGCGCGCCCCGTCCGGGCCGGTCCGCGCCGCCGGCAGATCGAAATGTGTCACCTCGATGCGGGTCACCAGGCCAGCCGCGTCCACATGCTCGACGAGATTGCCCTCCCCGTCATAGCTCCACCGCTCGGTGGCACCGTCGGGCAGGGTCCGGGAGGCGGGTCTGCCCTCCACCGTCCACCCGAACCGGGTCGTCCCGCCCACCGGATCGGTCACCGCGACCGGCAGACCGCACCCATCCCGCTCATACACGGTGACCGCGCCGAGGGGATCGGTCGCCGCGACCGGCAGCCCGGCGGCGTCGGTCTCGACCCGGTGGGTGTGGCCGAGCGCGTCGGTGACGGTGGTGAGCCGGCCACGGTCGTCATAGGAGAACACCGTCCGCGCCCCGACCGGATCGACCACGGCCGTCAGGTTCCCCCGCTCGTCGTAGGTGCGTTCCCAGCGGGCACCATCCGCCTCGACCAGCGTCACCGGCAGCCGCAGCGCATTCCATTGTGCGGTCACCCGGCTGCCATCCGGCCGGACAATCTCGGTCAGGTTGCCCTCGGCGTCGTAGCGATACCGCACCGTGCGGCCCAGCGGGTCGGTCTCGGCGAGCTTGCGGTCATACCGATCCCACGCATAGCCGGTGGCATGCCCGAGCGGATCGACCCGCTGGCGCAGCTGCATCACGTCGTTGAAATGATATTCCGTGGCATAACCGAGCGAGTTGGTCTCCACCGTGACACCGCGATCGGTGTCGTAGACGATCGTCCCGTCCAGGCAGCCCGCCGAACCCACGGTCCGCACCACCCGACCGGCTGCGTCGTAACTGTAGGCATAGCTGGTGCCGTTGCGATCCATCCAACCGATCATGCGCCCGGCGGCGTCATAGCCAAACCGCAACGGCCGACCCGAGGAGTTCACCACCTCGGTCAGCCGGCCACCCTCGTCGTAGCCGTAGCGGATGACCTCGGTGTCGGGTTCGCCCGCCCGCCCCCGCAACCGGATCGCGGTGATCAGACCCTGCCGGGTCTCCACCACCAGCCGGTACCCACCCGAATGGCCGATCTCAGCGAGCGTCCCGTCGTCGGCGTCGTAGCCCAACTCCACCCGGTGGCCGTTACGATCAGTGATCGCGGCGAGCGGCAGCGCCACCTCCCGAGCGCCGTCGGTCGGGAGCGCGAAGTGGAAAACGTGGCCCGTTGCCGGGTCGGTCACCGTATAGGCACCGGCGGCGTCGCAGGTCAACGGCAGCCGTGGGCCCTCCGCCGGCCACACCGTCGCCCCGGGTGCGGGATGGGGGTAGGCGACCAGCACCCCGTCCGACGCGGCATAGCACACCCCCGCCTCGTCGATCTCCAGGCGGAGGTCCAACGTCGAACTCCACGACCGGCCGAACCACCGGCCCGCCCGATACGACGACAGATGGGTCCGCTGCAACGCCCAGGCCAGCAGGCCGGGCAGCTCGACGTCGACCTGTGTGAGAATCATCTGCCCGCTGGCCATGTCCACCGGATCCCGCCCGACGAACCGGCAATGCGCGGCACGAGCGAACAGTCTGGGGTCACGCAAAGCACTACGAATGTCGCCACCAGCGACCGCGATCCCGTGCGGGATCGCCGTCACGATATTGCGCGCTCGGCCCAGCGCCGCACCGCCAAAGGTGCGCAGCCCGGCACCGATGAGCTTCAACCCCTCCCCGCGGGCCACCCCACGCCCCACCGCCACCGCGGTCCGCCCCAACCGGGCCACGCTGACCACCCCGCGTCCACCCGGAATCAGACCCAACGAGTCCAAAGCGAGCTGCCCTAACGACGCCTTACCCTGCGCATACTTCGCCAACGTGTCCGCGAACACCGCCGCACCCGCGACCAGCGCGATCGCCACCAACGCCAACCCGATCGGCCCCGACACAAACAGCGCGACGACCCCCGCGACCATCGCCACATCCCGGCAGAGATCGACGAAACTGTCCCAGGACCGAAACGGCGCCGACACCGCATCCCAGGCTTTCTCATACCACGGCCTGTTCTTGATCCCACTGTCCGCGAGCGCGTTCTCAATCCCCTGCGCGCAGCTCCGCACCGCCTCCCCCCGCAACTCCGCCGCATCCAACGCCAACCGCCGCGCCCGCGCCCGATCCGCACCCGCCACCTGCCCCCGGCTGGCGACCGCCCGAACCTGCCCGGCCACCGCCACCGCATCCCACAGCGCCGTCGCCACACCAATCGAACCCTCGGACAGCTCCGCCCGCGGCCACAGCAGCAACTCCCGGTCCGGCGGCAGCAACGCCCGCACTTCACGCAGCGCCGCCTGATAGCGACCCTCAGCGTCCAGGCCGTCGCGCAACGCGCCCCCCGCCCGGATCTTCGCCTCGGTCAGACCATTCGCATAACCGAACAGCGCCTCCCCGCAGCCCCGGTAGGCACGAGCCAACCGGGCCAGCCCGTCGGGTAACTCCACCAACGCCTCGGTGAACAGGGACGCGTAATTACCGGCCATCGCCAGCTCGCCACCACTACCCGCGATTGTCCGCAACCGCGCGGTGCCACTCTCAGCGAGATCGGCCTGGCCTCGCAACCGGACGGCCATCGCCCGCACCGACTCCGGGTCACCCGGAGTCGGATCACCCTCCAACTCCAGGACACCCCAGTCGCTCACCGCGGTCCTCCCTGTTCACCCAGGCTTCGTCCGCCGAACGCCTACTCAGCCGCCCGCCGACTGGCTGAGCGTGGCATCAAGTTCCTGGTGCTTCGAAATAGCCAACTTCAGGAAAGCGCCCATGCCCTCCAACCCGGCGATGGCGTTCCTGGTACCGGTGTTCCACTGCTCATATGACTGCTGGAACTTCCCCGACGCCTGATCGGTGATGAAACCGCTGGTCACCAGATTGTCGATCAGACCCTTGAGCTGAGTCAGCTGGTTTTCCATCTCCTGCTGACCGGCTGTGAGCCTCGATGCCGTCTGCTCCAACGCTCCGTAATCGACGTGGACGTCAGCCATCGCGTCTTTCCTTTCGTCAGGTGGCCGACGGCCACAAAAACCAGGGCCACGAGAACCAGGGCCACCGACAGAAATCGCTGGCGGTGGCCATCCACCCGGTAGCACCAGGGACGCCGAAAAGCGCTGACCGGCACGGTACCAGGAAGCAACAACAGGGGACAGTCCAGCGACCGAAGAGTAGGCGATCGTGTTTCTTTCGGGCGCTCGGCGGCCGCACAGATCCACTGCAAAACAACGCACGAAGCGTCGCGTCATCCCGCGCACCACCAAGGGCTCACGGATCGCGGCGCACGATTATGATGTGGAATTCAACCGGGCATGCATCACAGCGGACGCGGCTGCGACCATAGCACCAGGAGATCATGTGGAACGGGATCAGGCGAGCCAGGGTACGGGCGGGGGCTCACCGGGTCCGCCCATCGAGGGTTACCGGGATTTTCGGCGGATCGCGACCGGTGGGTTCAGCACCGTGTACACCGCTCACCAGGAACGTTTCGCGCGAACGGTCGCCGTGAAGGTTCTGGGCACCAACCTCGGGGACGCGGACGCGCTGCGGCGGTTCACCCGCGAGTGCCAGGCATCCGGACGCCTGTCGCACCTCCCGGAGGTCATCACCGTTTACGACGCAGGCGCCACCGCCGATGACCGACCCTTCATCGCGATGCAGTACTTCCCACGGGGATCGCTGGCGGACCGGATACATGGCGGCAACCAGCTGTCCGTGCTTGAAACCGTCGGAGTAGGGGTGTCCGTCGCCTGCGCGGTCGCTGCGGCGCATGATGCCAAAATTACTCATCGTGACGTCAAACCAGGAAATCTCCTGGTCTCCGATGATGGCTGCGCGGTGCTGAGCGATTTCGGGGTGGCAAGCATCCGCAGCGACTCGGAGGAGTCGGTCAGCCTTGACGCGTTTACACCGGTCCACTGCGCGCCCGAGGTGCTCGACGGCCTGCGCTACTCGCCAGCGGCCGACATCTACGCGTTCGGCTCAACCCTGTACACCCTGCTCACCGGCACGGCTCCGTTCGCACCCCAGGCCGGCGACGGACCCGCGACGCTCATCCGCCGCATCCTCGCCGGCGATGCCGCGGAGCTCGACCCGGCCGTCGCCGAGCCGCTCCGGCTGTTGATCGGCTCCATGATGTCGGTCGATCCACAACAACGCCCGACTGCGGTCGGCCTTGTCGAGACGTTCAACAGCTTGCGGGACGTCCTCGGAAGCGAGCCGCTGGCCCGACCGGTGCCAGCCGGAGACGACCTGGACCCCGACACACCGCGCCTTGCGCACACACCGCGCCTTGCGGACACGCCGCCGTTGGCGCCTGGGTTCCGCGAGGCGGTGGACACGCCCACCAGAACCCGGGCACGGCGAACACCGATGCCACCGCCCGTGCCGGTACCCGCGGGCACCGGCTCGGGTCACCGACGCCTTCGACGTACGTGGCTGGCTACGGCCGCGGGTGCGGCAGCCGTACTCGTGGTGATCGCGGTACTGGCTGCCGTCCTACGAGGGGGTACCGACACAGCCCAGACGCGGACGGCGAAGTCCGTCATCCCGTCGGTGACGGCGTCACCGGCACCCGGCGGGACCGATCCCGCGCCCTCAGGCGACCCGACATCGGCCGCTGGCACGATCAGCCCGGCGCCATCCAACTCCAACTCCGGAAGCGGAAGCGGAAGCGGATCGACGGACGCGACGCCGGCGAACCCGGATTCGCTCCCACCGCCGGTGTCGGCCGCCGCGGCACCGCCCGCTGTGGGGCCATCCGCCGCGGGTCCGGCGGATCCGCAACCTCGGGCGAGCAGCGCTCCGAGCGTCTCGTCCGCTCCGGCCCAGCCGGCCCCTTCCACCGCCCCCCAACCGCAGCCGGCCCCGGTCGACAGCTGCTCGGCCAGCAGCGTGACGACCGTCGACTACGCCGGACGACATTTCTCGACCATCTACACCTGCAGTACCTACGTGGGCTCGGCCGTCTACGCCAACGTCCGCTCCAACCAGGCTTCGGAAGACCTTGATGACAGCGGATACATGGACGGATCCGCAAAGGTATGGGTGATATGCCAGTACCAGGGCCGGTCGAACCCTGTCATCCAGGGAAACACCAACACCTGGTGGCTCTACACCCAGGGCGACTCCGGGAACTCCAACGCTCATGGCTACACCTGTCTCTTATAC
>NZ_CAUVXP010000232.1:0-6339 GCF_963555955.1 Protofrankia sp. Cas3 | reverse complement strand
CTCATGGCCTGTACCCGAGTCGGGACGCAACCGTGATGTACGTGTCGAACCGCGGTGAGGGCTCCGTCTCCGTCGTGGACTTCACGACCCGCCAGGTTCGGACCACGTGGCCGATCCGCGGTGGGGGTAGTCCTGACATGGGCGGGGTGTCGGCCGACGGGTCGGTCCTGTGGCTGGCCGGCCGTTACAACAGCGAGGTCTACGCGATCTCGACGAAGGACGGCAACCTGCTGGCACGGATCAGGGTCGGTCCGGGTCCACACGGCGTCTGCGTCTGGCCCCAGCCGGGTCGTTACTCCCTCGGCCACACCGGCATCCTGCGCTGACCGGTACGAATCTGTTGCGACCATTTAGCGTGGGCCCCGGAAATGGTCGCATTTTGAATGGGTGAAAGCCGTGCGCGCGGCTGGGATCCGGGTTATCTTTCATATGTCCACGTTGGCTGTCGGCCTGCCGCCCCTTCGGGCCTCCGGCGGCGCGAAGGGAGCTGTGGTCGCGCTGCTTGTGGCTGGCTAGACCCCTGACCCGGCCCGGAGTGATGCAAATGCGTGTTTCTTGTCGCCATGGGTTCGTTCGATGAACCGACCCACGGACTGGGCTGTTCTCGATCTGGATGCTGATCCCACGCCCGGGGATCCGTTCTCGGTACGAGAACTGGCACGGAAGTTCCTGGAATTCGCCGCCGATGTAGATCATGCTAGTGAAAATCTGACGGCGATTACCACCTCCTGTGTTGCAATATCGTGGCAGGGCGAGTCGGGTACTGCCTTTCGCGACGAGTTGGCCGAGTTCCCCGGGCAGTTACAGAAGCTCGCGAATTCCTATCGGCTGGCGGGGAATGCGTTGAACGCGTTCAACCCGGATCTTGACGCGGCCCAGGCGCGGGCCGACAACGCGCTCGCCCGGGGACGGGACGCACGCGCCCGCCGGGACCATGCCCAGACGCTGGTCGGTCCGGCGCACATCGCGTTCACCTCCGCGGCGTCGACGGTATCGGAGCTGACCTCGGCGTCACATGGGTACCCGATCGACATTCCCCAGCCCGATCCGGCGCGGGTGGTGCAGGCGATTCGTAACCGCGATACCGTGCGGGCAAAACTCGACCTGGCGCAAAGCTCCGTCGATTCCGCTCAGGATGATCTGGATGCCGCCCGTCGGCTCGCTCTCACCGCGAAGCAGATGCGTGCGGATGCCGCGGCGACCTGTGTGCACGCGATCCGGAGCGCGTCGCATGCGGGCCTGAAGAACAGATCCTGGCATTCCTGGGCAGGATTGGTAGAACGTGCCGGCCGTTTCTGGCATGCCGCCGTCCGCGTCGCAAAAATCACCGTCGCAGTCCTGGGTGTCGTTGTACTGATCGTCGGCGGTCCGGTGGCGTGGGTCATCTTCGCCGCCGCACTCGTCGTCCTCGCTGACACTCTCATGGAATACGCGGCCGGCCGGGCATCCCTGTGGGACGTTCTGTTTGCCCTGGCCGACTGCATTCCCGGTCCGGTCGGTCTGACCACCACAGCCGGCGCCGCCCGGGCCGTCCGGGGCGCCAGGCAGTCCTTGCGCGATGGCCGAGCATTCGCCCGGATCTTACGGACCACGGGGCGTACCCTCCTGGCGGCGATGGCCGAGCGCCTCCGCGGTGGTCGCACCCGGACCACCAGCGTGCTGAGAAGACTGCTGCCTCGCGGCCGCCACCGAGTGGCGAAAGACGCTTTCGCCGTCACCGGCCCGGGTGAACGCGTGGCTGCTCGGCCTGCTGATCTGGACCACGCGCTTAGACCGTCCGACTCGCCGAAACGAAAGGTCGCCACCGACCTGGCCGAAATACCGGACGAAGCGTCTACCGCCGGACCCATGTCGAACCCGTGACGGTCGGCGAGGTGTTTGACGGGATGGTCGGTGGCACCCGACCGACTACCTTCGGCGCGGTTGGCTCGGTTATCATGATAATGATCTTGTTGAGGTGTCGGAGGAGAAGGTCGCGGTGGTTGTCGACGGATGGATACACACGTGGGTGCGGGCGGGGAAGGGGCGGTAGGCATGAGCGGTGTACGGAGATCGACGTCTGAGTGGAGGCCCGATCCGTCAATGCCAGGCGTCTCGGAATCCACCGCCGGCGCGGTTGATGCCGCCGAGATTCTGGGCACTTCGGTCGATTCGGACGCGACCTTCGAGCGAATCTGGTTCGATGACACATCCTGGGTCGACGTCGCACGCGGCTGGATGACCGGGGCTGACCGGCTCTACCGCGAGCTGACCGGGTCCGTGCCATGGAAACAGGGCGCCATGTGGCGTTATGAGCGTTATGTGACTGAGCCGCGGCTAACTTCGTGGATCTCTCGCGGTCGGCCGGTGCCGTACCCGGCGCTGGTCGAGGCCTACCGCGTGCTGCGGCGGCGCTACCAGGTCGACTTCGACGGGTTCGGACTGTCCTGGTATCGCGATGGTAATGACAGCGTCGCCTTTCACCGGGATCGGGAGATGCGGTGGCTCGACAACACGGTGATCGCGATCCTCACGACAGGTGCCCGCCGGCCGTTCCTGGTGAAGTCCCGCCACCTGGCGCCGGGACGGCGCATCCTGAATGACGACAGCGGTGCCCGTGACCTGCTACCGGGTTCGGGTGATCTACTTGTTCTCGGTGGCCGTTGCCAGGCTGACTGGTTGCATGCGGTCCCGAAGGTCCGTGGCGTGGTGGCTGGCAGGGTGTCCGTTCAGTGGCGCTGGACGTCGCGAACAGGCCGTCCCGAGCGAGGGCCCGGGTATGGCGCCCCCCGCACGTTCTCGCCCTGACGCTCTGGTCGCACCCGGACGGTTTCTGTTGTGCGGACGCTCTCTGCTGCGTCGTATGCCGGTCCAGGCCTGGCCGTTCCAGGCCCGGCCGGCGCTTGGTGCCGCCTGATTATGATCAGAACTGTGCTGCTTGACCGAAATCCGACGGATGCGCTGGTTGAGGAGGTCCTCACCGCTTACGACCTTGGAGCGGTACTAACCGTAAGCCTCCTGTGCGTCTCGGAGAACGTCACCTACCAGGTTGAAGATCCTGCAACGGGCCGTCGTTGGGCGTTGCGGCTGCACCGACCCGGCTATCATCGGTTTGAGGAGATCACTTCCGAGCTGCTCTGGACGCGGACGCTTCGGCGTAACGGCGTGGTGGATACGCCGCGGGTCGTACCGACCCGTCAGGGTGACTTGGTGGCCATGACCGCGCGTGACTCAGCCAGCTCAGGTGTGCACACCCAACCGCGCTATGCGGTGCTCTTCGATTGGGTGGCGGGATCTTCGCCGGAGCCATCCGATGCTGTGGGCCTCATGCGCGGTTTCGCCGCACTTGGCGAGATCGCGGCGCGGCTTCATCAACATGCTTGTGGCTGGCGGCGTCCGAGCGGCTTCACCCGGTTCGAGTGGACGTGGCGAACGACTCTGGGAGCGGACGGTCGTTGGGGTCGCTGGCAGGCCGGCACGTCGGAGGTCGACCCGGCCAGTGTTGCCGTCCTGACCCGGGCCGCCGACGAGATCCGCCGCCGGATTGAGCGGTTCGGCCGTGGCGCGGACCGGTTCGGGCTTGTCCACGCTGACATGCGGCTGGCGAACCTGCTGGTCAACGGGCAGGCGGATGAGCTCACAGTCATCGACTTCGACGACTGTGGGTTCACCTGGTACCTTTATGATCTTGCTGCGTCTCTGTCGTTCATCGAACATCTGCCAGCGGTTGGTGACCTGGTGGATGCCTGGCTCACCTCCTACCGGCGGCACCGGCCGGTGTCCGCCGACGAGGAGGCGATGGTGGCGACCTTCATCATGCTCCGTCGGCTGTTGTTGGTCGCCTGGCTGGGTTCGCATCCGGAGGCCGACGCGGTCGACAGTGTGACGCGGTATGTCGCGACATCGTGCGATCTTGCCGATGACTACCTGAGCGGAAGGTGTTGACGCACGACCGCTGCCGGCGGTCAGGTTGTTCCCGATCAGGTCGGCCGGGCCCGACAACGCGACACCCGCACGCCGTTGTGACCCCATCGTTTCCCTGTGTAGTAGCAGAAAGGTAGCGTCAGGCTGCGTGGAAGGCGTCACCCGACAGGCCAGAATGGCTTCACCGCTGGGTCCGTTGCTGCTGGTTGGTGACGACGTGACTCTGCGTGCAATCCACATGAACGAGCCGGCTGCCGGCCCGCCGTGGTTGGACGGTCTCGAGTCCGATCCGGTTGCGTTCCGTGATGTGATCGAGCAGCTCGAGGCGTACTTCATGGGTGACCGGGTCACCTTCGACGTACCGCTGCATCCGGTCGGTACACCGTTCCAGGAGGCGGTGTGGGCGGCCGTGGCAGCCATTCCCTATGGTACGACCCGGAGCTATGCCGAGATCGCCGCAGCGGTCGGACGGCCGTCGGCCTTCCGCGCGGTTGGGCTCGCCAACGGTCGGAATCCGCTTCCCATCGTGGTCCCGTGCCATCGGGTGATCGGTTCAAGTGGGGCTCTGACCGGGTACTCCGGTGGTATCGGCCGCAAGCGGCACCTTCTCGACCTTGAGCGTCGGACCCTTGCCCGTGGCGGTCACCTGAGCCCGGGTCAGTGCCATCCAGTCCCGGACAGGTCAGGCAAGGTCGCCGGCCAGCGCGGGTGAGAGACCGACCTGCCGTGACGTGCAACTTCGCTACTTTCGTTACGTAATGTAGCTTTTCGTTGTGGCGACGTAATTATTTGATCATGGTCTTTGTCGCGTGCCCGGCGGCCCCGTGGGAGCCTGATACCTCTGATGGAGGCCCGGGATGCGTGCTCCAACGGGATGCTTGTAGCACTGATTTTGACGGATAGCATTCGATCAACTACCCAATGATGACACAACTACATCTTGAAGCCGTGTTGTCCTCATGTGTCGACGGTGGCCGAGGGGCGCGTGATCGCCAGGGTCTACGGGGTACCGTGCTTGGACGCGGTTCGGGCGATGTCGCCAGGGGCGCCCCTTGCTACACCAACAAACGCTCCAAGTAGTGAAGTCGCTACTATTAGTAGATACCGAGCCGTTCTGGTCGCGGGTAGCACGAGCGCGGAAGGAGGAATGTGGTCGACGACATCCCGACGTTGCTCACCAACGTCGGCAGCGGGACCCAGCTGGCGATCCCAGGCGCACTGGTACTCCTTCCGGCATCCGATTCCGGGACGCCGGTGGCGGATCGCACCGCCTGGCAGCGTGCGGTGCTGCGCTCATGTCTCCCGCGTGCGGCAAAGCTCGTCGCGCTGGCTCTCGCAAGCCACGCGGTGGACGTGGCGACGATCTGCGAACCCGGCCAGCCGGCGCTGCCTGGACCCGCCGCGGTCTGTTCGCCCGGACTCGTGACGCTGGCCGCCGAGACCGGTTACAGCCGCACCCATGTGCAACGACAGATCCGGTTGTTGCGCGACCTCGGCTGGCTGATCGGTCTGACCCGGCCGGCCGCTCGCCGACCCGCAAGCTTCGTGCTGAGCATGTCCGACTCGGTCCGGGCGACCGCATCTGTCGCGCCGGCCCCAGTGATGCCGGCCCCAGCAGCTTCTGCCGTCGGCGGATCGGCCCGGCGCGCTCCCGTCCCGATCGGTGACGGCGTACCCGACAGCGCCGGGCCGCTGCCGCGTCAGGCTGGCGCACGGCCTTCCTCAGATCGCCCGAGTGCCGCTGCCCGGCGCCGTTCCCGCGTCACCGGCACCGCTGTGGCTAAGGCGCTGACGGGCATCGGGAACCTCTCGGCGGTCACACCCGGCCCTGCGCCGGCGCAGGAATCTTCAGGGTCCCCAAGCGCCGTGGTTGCACCGGTCGGGCTAGCGCCTACCGTCGTCGCACCTACCGTCGTCGCACCTACCGTCGTCGCACCCACCGCAGGCGGGGGCGAACCAGACCTGCCCGTAGTGGCAGAGCGCCTCGTTGCCGACGCCGCCGGCCAGGTCGTCGCAACGTTGGCCTGTGCGATGCGGCGCGATCCGGAGAGCCTCACCGTCGCCAGCGATCGGCTCGCCCGAATCTTGACCATCGGTCTGTGGAGCGCGGCGGAACTGGCCATGCATCTGGTGGACACCATCGGACCGAGCCTTGGAGCCGGCCGGGTTGACGATCCTGTTGATCACCTTCTTCGGCGCTTGGACCATCTGCCCGCGTCTGCGTCGGAGTGCCTGTGCCGCTCCTGCCGTTCATGGGTCACCGCGCCGGCTGGCGTTGCCCAGGGGGCTCCGTCCGCGGTCGGGGCGGAACGAGCAGCTCCCGCCAGCCTGCCGGGGCTTGCGGCGATCGAGCAGGCTGCGGCTGCCGGCGCCGCGCAGTCTCGTGTGCATCACGAGCGGACCAGTGGCGCGGCGTAGTTCGTCGCACGGCCGGTT
>NZ_CAUVXP010000231.1:0-6492 GCF_963555955.1 Protofrankia sp. Cas3 | reverse complement strand
CGGAGAGGTCGTGCGTAATGCCTGAAGTGCCCGTCAAGCTCACCGCCAAGGACTTCCGGTCGGATCAGGAGGTCCGCTGGTGCCCGGGCTGCGGTGACTTCGCGATCCTGTCGGCGATCCAGTCGTTCATGCCGGAACTGGGTATTCCGCGCGAGAACGTCACGTTCGTCTCCGGGATCGGCTGTTCGTCGCGTTTCCCGTACTACCTCAACACCTACGGCATGCACTCGATCCACGGTCGGGCGCCGGCGATCGCGACGGGTCTGGCGGTCAGCCGGCCGGACCTGTCGGTGTGGGTGGTCACCGGTGACGGTGACGCCCTGTCGATCGGCGGCAACCATCTCATCCACGCGCTGCGCCGCAACGTCAACATCAAGATTCTGCTGTTCAACAACCGTATCTACGGGTTGACCAAAGGTCAGTGCTCGCCCACGTCGGAATTCGGCAAGGTCACCAAGTCGACGCCGGTCGGCTCCCGCGACACCCCGTTCAACCCGATCGCGCTGGCGCTCGGCGCCGAGGCGTCATTTGTGGCGCGCACCATCGACTCCGACCGCAAGCACCTGCAGTCGGTGCTGCGTGCGGCCGCCGCACACGAAGGCAGCGCGTTCATCGAGATCTACCAGAACTGCGCCATCTTCAACGACGGTGCGTTCGACGTACTGAAGGACCCGGCCAGCCGCGACTCGGTGCTGGTCCGCCTTGAGCACGGCAAGCCGATCACGTTCGGCGGCTCGGGGGAGAAGTGTGTGGTGCGCGAGCCGCGTGGTTTCGGGCTTGAGGTCGCGGACACCGCCCACGTCCCCCGTAGTGAGGTCATCGTCCATGACGAGACGGTGGAGGGCCCGGCCTACGCCTTCACCCTGTCCCGGTTGTCCGACTCCGACCTGAGCAACACCCCGATCGGGGTGTTCCGTCGGGTGGGGCGGCCCACCTACGAGGCCATGGTGGCGGAGCAGAACACCTCGGCCCGGACGGGCAGCGCGAACGCGACGCCCGAGGAGCGGCTGTCCGAGCTGCTGCACGCGGGCAACACCTGGACGATCAACTGATCAACTGATCAACTGATCCACCGGCATGGTGTGATTCCTGATTTCTGGCGTTCCCCGGTCGTCGGCGTCGTCACAACGCTCGCGGCCGGGGGACGCCTTTGTCGTTCTCCGCACCGTTGTCGTTCTCCGCACCGTTGTCGCTCTCCGCACCGTTGTCGCTCTCCGCACCGTTTTCTGCGGTGCGGGCATTCGTCCATGGCTTCCCGGGCCGTGTGAACAACGGGTCGGGTCGTTGGTCGGCACATGCGGGTACGTTCGTCCCGCCGGCGGCGGTCGGCCGTATTTGGGCATGGCTTGGGGTTGTAAAACAATGAGCGGGAGACAACATGTCGTATTGCACCGTGGGCAGGGTGCCGGCCGGCGGCGCACCATTCGGCGCCAGCCGTTCGCGCCGTTGGTCCCAGGGTCTTTCGGACACCCGGCCCGAGCTCCTTCAGCTATTCGTCCCAGAATCGCGGATGCGGCCGAAACGTTACTGGGAAGATACGGCGCTTAAAGAGCACGAAACAACAGTGGACGACATTCCTAATCGCGGCGCTTCAACGGCGAGGCCCGCGGAAGTCGCCACCGGTCGCGACAGCCGATCGCAGGCGGGCACATCTCGCCACCTTCCTTTTCAACCGACGGAGGGCAACTGTGGGGCACGACATCGTGATCGGGTTCTGTGACACCACCTTGCGTGACGGTGAGCAGGCCCCGGGAGTTGCCTTCACGGCGCAGGAGAAACTGCTCATCGCCACCGCGCTCGACCAGGCGGGGGTGGCGCAGATCGAGGCGGGCGTGCCGGCCATGGGTCCATCCGAGCGCGAGGTGCTGGCTCGCATCGCCGGCGCCGGGCTCCGGGCGGAGATCGTCGCCTGGTGTCGCGCCATGCGGTCAGACATCGACGCGGCGGTCGCCTCCGGCGTCGGTCGGGTGCACCTGAGTATTCCCGTGTCCGACCTGCATCTGACCCACAAGCTCGGTCGGGACCGGGCGTGGGCGCGCAGCCGCATCCGCGACTGCGTCGCCGACGCCCTCGATCGGGGGCAAGCCGTCGGGGTCGGGTTCGAGGACGCCTCACGGGCGGACGACAGCTTCGTCATCGAGCTCGCCGACGAACTGGTCCGCGATGGTGTCGACCGCCTGCGATGGGCCGACACCGTCGGGGTCCTCGAGCCCTTCAGCGCCTGTGCCCGGATGTCTCGACTGGTGGGCGCGGTGCCCGCCAACTGGGAGATCCACGCCCACGACGACTTCGGACTCGCCACCGCCAACACTCTCGCGGCGGTTCGGGCCGGCTTCGGGTTTGTCAGCACCACCGTCGCGGGGCTCGGCGAACGTGCCGGCAACGCGCCGCTGGAGGAAGTGGCGATGGCGCTTCGCCACCTGCTGGGAATCAGGGTCGACCTTGACACCACGTCCTTCCGGGCGCTGGCCGGCCTGGTCTCGCGCGCGGCACGCCGTCCGGTGCCGTGCGGGAAGGCCATCGTCGGTGAGTCTGCGTTCATCCACGAGTCCGGCATCCACGTGGATGGCGTGCTCAAAGCGCCCAGCATCTACGAACCCTTCGACCCCGCGGAGGTCGGTGCGCACCGCCGCCTGGTCGTGGGCAAGCACGCGGGGCGGGCGTCACTGCGGTACGCCCTGCGCAAGCACGGAATCGATGCGGACGAAAGCGTTCTCGGACCTGTTCTGGAAGGTCTGCGATCACAGGTCTGCATGCTCAAGCGACCGCTGCGCTCGGACGAGGTTCGTGATCTCTACGAGCGGTTCCAGGTTTCGGCTACCTGAACCAGCACGGCTACCTGAACCAGCACGGCTACCTGAACCAGCACGGCTACCTGAACCAACTCCGGCTTTCCCACAGTGACGCACGCTCGGGCGTGCGGTGAAGGAGCACACACCGATGAGGCAGATCGCCTTTTACGGCAAGGGTGGTATTGGTAAGTCCACCACTCAGCAGAACACGATGGCGGCGCTGGCCACCCGCGGCAACCGCATCATGATCGTTGGCTGCGACCCGAAGGCGGACTCGACCCGTCTGATCCTGCACTCGAAGGCGCAGACCTCGGTTCTGGCCCTGGCCGCGGAGAGGGGCTCGGTCGAGGACCTCGAGCTCGAGGATGTGCTGCTGGCCGGCGAGTTCAACATCCGCTGCGTCGAGTCCGGTGGTCCGGAGCCGGGTGTCGGGTGCGCGGGTCGTGGTGTCATCACCGCGATCACCTTCCTCGAGGAGAACGGCGCCTACGAGGACCTCGACTTCGTCTGCTACGACGTCCTGGGTGACGTTGTGTGCGGTGGCTTCGCGATGCCGATCCGCCAGGGCAAGGCCCAGGAGATCTACATCGTGACCTCCGGTGAGATGATGGCGATGTACGCGGCGAACAACATCGCCCGAGGCATCCTCAAGTACGCGCACTCCGGTGGCGTGCGTCTGGGTGGGCTGATCTGTAACAGCCGTAAGACCGACCGCGAGGACGAGCTCATCATGGAGCTCGCGCGGCGCCTGAACACCCAGATGATCCATTTCGTCCCCCGCGACAACATCGTCCAGCACGCCGAGCTGCGCCGGATGACGGTTCTGGAGTACGCGCCTGAGTCCAACCAGGCCAATGAGTACAAGGAACTCGCGCGCAAGATCGAAGAGAACGACATGAAGACCATCCCGACTCCGATCACCATGGACGAGCTCGAGGAGCTTCTGATCGACTTCGGGATCATGGAGCAGGAGGACGAGTCGGTTATCGGCCAGAAGGCCACCGCGGTCGCGTGACCGGGCGTACCTCCTCATCAGAAAGGTCTGTCGTGACTCCTCCTGTGACTCCTCCCGCGACCCCTCCCGCGACTCCAGCCGTGGCCCCGCCCGTCGACACCCAGGCGATGATCGATGACGTCCTCGCCGGGTACCCGGCGAAGGCCGCGAAGTTCCGGGCCAAGCACGTCAAGCCCAACGACCCGACCGGGTCGAAGGAGTGCGAGGTCAAGTCCAACATCAAGTCGCGCCCCGGTGTGATGACGGTCCGTGGCTGCGCCTACGCCGGTTCCAAGGGTGTGGTGTGGGGCCCGATCAAGGACATGGTCCACATCAGCCACGGGCCGGTCGGTTGCGGCCAGTACTCCTGGGCGTCCCGGCGTAACTACTCGCACGGCACCCGCGGCGTCGACAACTTCGTCACGTTCCAGTTCACCAGCGACTTCCAGGAACGCGACATCGTGTTCGGCGGTGACAAGAAGCTCGCCGTGATCTGCAAGGAGATCGCCGAGCTGTTCCCGCTGGCCAAGGGCATCTCCATCCAGTCCGAGTGCCCGATCGGTCTGATCGGTGACGACATCGACGCAGTCGCCCGCGAGGCGTCGAAGGAACTGGACATGCCGGTCGTCCCGGTGAAGTGCGAGGGGTTCCGCGGTGTCAGCCAGTCGCTGGGCCACCACATCGCCAACGACGCGATCCGCGACATCGTGCTCGGCACCCGGGACACCACCAGGCAGACCGCGTACGACGTCGCCCTGATAGGTGACTACAACATCGGTGGTGACGCCTGGGCGTCGCGTCGCATCCTGGAGGACATGGGCCTGCGGGTGGTGGCCCAGTGGTCCGGTGACGGCACGCTCAACGAGCTGTCCACCAGCCACCTCGCCAAGCTGAACCTGATCCACTGCTACCGGTCCATGAACTACATCTGCACCACGATGGAGGAGCGCTTCGGCACTCCGTGGACCGAGTTCAACTTCTTCGGCCCGACCAAGATCATTGAGTCGATGCGGAAGATCGCTTCGTTCTTCGACGACACGATCAAGGAGAAGACCGAGGCTGCGATCGCCAGCTACCAGCCCCTGTTCGACCTGGTACGCAACGAGTACCGGCCGCGGCTGGAGGGCAAGCGGGTGATGCTGCTCGTCGGTGGCCTGCGTCCGCGGCACACCATCGGCGCCTACGAGGATCTCGGCATGGAGATCATCGGTACCGGCTACGAGTTCGCCCACAAGGACGACTACAGCCGCACCAACCCCGAGCTCGGCGAGGGCGTCGTGATCTACGACGACCCGAGCGCCTACGAGCTCGAGGAGTTCGCCCGCCGGCTCAAGCCCGACCTGATGGGTGCCGGAGTGAAGGAGAAGTACGTCTTCCACAAGATGGGCCTTCCCTTCCGCCAGATGCACTCCTGGGACTACTCCGGTCCCTACCACGGTGTGGACGGCTTCGCCGTGTTCGCCCGCGACATGGACATCGCCATCAACAGCCCGACCTGGAACCTGTTCCAGGCGCCCTGGTCCACGGCCGCATAGCACGGCGCCGGACTGGTGAACCGGACGGCCCGGGAGCCGTTTTCTGATCGGCTCCCGGGCCGCCGGCCGGTTCGCTGCGCAGCAGACACCGCAGCACCGCCTGCAGGACCGACCGCAGCGCAGACCGATTCTTCTTCCCATCGACCAAATAAGAGGGCGTTCGCATGCCAGACAATCCCGTACCTCTTCGTGTGCTGGACCACAATGAGCTGTTCAAGGCCCCGCACTTCCAGGAGCAGTTCGACCGCAAGCGTGAGTTCGAGGAGCCCGCAGACCCCGCCGAGATCGCCCGGATCACGGACTGGACCCGGTCCTGGGAATATCGGGAGAAGAACTTCGCCCGGGAGGCGCTCACCATCGACCCGGGCAAGGCATGCCAGCCACTTGGCGCCCTGCTCGCGGCCATCGGGTTCGCCGGCACGCTCCCGCTCGTCCACGGTTCGCAGGGCTGCGTGGCCTACTTCCGCAGCTACTTCGCCCGGCACTTCAAGGAGCCGTTCCCGGCTGCGTCATCCTCGATGACCGAGGACGCGGCCGTCTTCGGCGGCCTCAGCAACCTCATCGAGGCGCTGGAGAACGCCACCACGCTCTACAAGCCGGACATGGTCGCGGTCTCCACCACCTGCATGGCCGAGGTCATCGGCGACGACCTGCAGAACTTCATCGGCACGGCCCGGGAGAAGGGCGCCATCCCGGCGGACTTCCCGGTGCCCTACGCGCACACCCCGAGCTTTGTCGGCTCCCACCTCACCGGCTACGACAACATGATGAAGGGCATTCTTTCCTACCTGAACAAGGGAAAGAAGGCGAAGAAGTCCAACGGCACGCTGAACGTGGTGCCGGGCTTCGAGACCTACACCGGCAACCTGCGTGAGATCAAGCGGTTGCTCACCCTGCTGGGCGTCAAGCACGTCCTGCTCGGCGACCACACCGACGCACTGGACTCGCCGGCCACCGGTGACTACGAGCTGTACCCGGGTGGCACGCCGCTGAAGGTCGCCGCCGACGCGATCAACGCCAAGGCGACCCTGTTCCTGCAGGAGAGCGCCACTCGCAAGACCGCGGAGCTGGTGAGCACCGAGTGGGGGCAGGCGACCGCCACGGTGCCGCTGCCGATCGGCGTGGGCAACACCGACCGCTTCGTGACCGAAGTGGCCGCCCTCACCGGGAT
>NZ_CAUVXP010000230.1:0-6602 GCF_963555955.1 Protofrankia sp. Cas3 | reverse complement strand
TCGGTGGCGACCGCGTCCAGCCCGGCGAGGACGGGATGCTCCCGGCCCGGGCGGGCGGTGGCGGCGGCGCTCTGCATAGATCAACGATAACCCGAAATGCCCACAAAGTCGAACATTTGTTCGTACAGGATGTGCATATCGGCCCGACCACCGCTGGATCCGTGTCTGTGGGGTGGAGCACACGGCCCGTCCCTTTCCCGCGTCAACCGCCAGAATATTCGGCGACGTTTCATCGAGCCCGCCGTGGAAACTGTCGGAGGCGACCGCTACCGTCCGATCCATGCGAGGCGCTACAGCGTCTGACGTGTCTACAGGAGGTGGTTGTCATGGCCGAGTTCATGTCCTATCCGGCGGGGACTCCGTGCTGGGTGGATCTCGGTAGCCCCGACCTCGAGGCGTCCAGGTCCTTCTACAGCGGCCTGCTCGGCTGGGAGGCGCAGGAGGTACCGGACCCGGGGGCGGGCGGTTACACGATGTTTACGCTCCGCGGCAAGCTGGTCGCAGGTCTGGGCCCGCTGTTCGGCGAGGGGCAGCCCCCGACCTGGAACACCTACATCAGCGTTGATGATGTGGACAAGACGGCGGAGGCGGTTCTCGGTGCCGGCGGGCGGGTGCTCGCCGGGCCGATGGACGTCATGGAGGCGGGCCGCATGGCGGTGTTCACCGATCCGGCGGGTGCGGCCGTGTCGGTGTGGCAGCCGGGGGAGGTCAAGGGCGCCGAGTTGGCGAACGAGCCCGGCGCGTTCTGCTGGAACGAGTTGGACACGCGCGACCTGTCCGCGGCGAAGGCGTTCTACCCGGCGGTGTTCGGTTGGGCGGTGGACGACTCCGGGGCGCAGGGCGGCCCGATGGAGTACTACGGGTGGAAGCGTGACGGCGAGACGATCGCCGGGATGATGCCCATGCCACCGAACATCCCCGCTGAGGTCCCGTCGTTCTGGTTGACCTATTTCGCGGTCACCGACACCGACGCAGCGGTCACCGAGGCACAGGCGCTCGGCGGGTCGCTCCTGATGCCGCCGATGGACATTCCAACCGGCCGGTTTGCGGTGCTCGCCGGCCCACACCGGGAGACATTCGGAATCATCAGGCTCGCCTGACCGGTACGAGTCTGTTTGAAAACTTTCGTTCGACCAGCGAGCTGCGACGCAGGCTCCCCGGCGATCGACACAGTCGATCGCCGGGGAGCGCGCCGGTCAGCCGGCCGGCGCGGTCAGCTGTGCCTCCCGATGCCGAGCGAGCATGGCGGCGATGCCTCGCTTGTCCGCCTTGCTGCTGGGCAGGAACGGGATGTCCTCCTCGGCGACGACCTTCACCACCGTGGGCACCTTGAAGGGGGAGATCGCCTTCCGCTTCGGTTCGGACTACCCCCACACCGACGGCCTGGCCGAGCCCGTCACCTTCACCGAGTCCTTGACGAGTTTCGACCAGGATGGGGTTCGCAAGATCATGCACGACAACGCCCATGGGCTGTTCAGCCCCCGCGCCGCTCGCTGAGCGCCGGGCGCTTTTACGTGTCGTGCCGGATGGCCCGGGCATCCACGCGTTCGGTGGGGTCGAGCCATTCGCTGTAGATGAACTGGACCTCGATGTGCTCGGTCATGGCTTCCGCAACCCTGCGCTCCTCGCCAGCCTCGATCAGGTCGCAGATCTTCTCATGGGACTCGAGCCTCTTCAGCTTCTCCGGCCGGCTGAGCAAGGCGCCCCGCGCGGTCTTGGCCTCGGCCCAGGACCGTTCATGGACGAGCCAGATCGATTCCAAGATCCCGGCCACGAGCGTGAGCGTCTCGTTGCCACACCGCTGCACCAACGTCTCGTGAAACGCGGCCATGGTCTCGTTGAAGGCCAGCTCATCGCCGTCGATGAGCCGGCGAGAGGCACCGTTGACCTTGCGCAGCTCGGATACCACCGTCGTCTTACGGTCCGGGCGACGCGCGCACAACATCGCACACACCGGCTCGAGAAGGGACATGCCCTCGAACACATCGCGCAACTGCGTGCCTCGACTACGCAGCACCAGGGCCACGATGTAGGCAGCGGTCTTCGCGTCGGGACGGTGGACCACGGCGCCGCCGATGCTGCCGCGTTGAACGGTGATGAGCCCCTCGGACTCCAGGACGCGCAGGGCCTCGCGCATCGAGGGCCCGCTGACGCCGAAGTCCTTGAGCAGAACATCCAGGCGTGGCAGGCGATCGCCGTCCGCCAGGTCGCCGGTGACAATGAGCTCGCGGATGCGATCCGCCACGATATCGGCGACCCGATTGACGCGGACACGGCCCTTGGCAAGGGATACCGGACGATCGCTCATGAGACCACGTCACAACGTCTGGACACTGAGCTACTTGCCCCCTGTCTCTATTAGCTGAGGCTCAGAACACCAGTCGAGCTTCAGGACACCAGCCGAGGCTCAGGACCGGGTGAAAACGGGCTTCTCCTTGGCGAGGAAAGCCTCGGCGGCGATTCGGTTGTCGTTCGTGAACTGGGTGAGGTTCTCGAAGGCGGAAGCCCGATCGATGACGGCAGCGGCGGTCACCTTGAGGCCGGCATTGATGGCGGCCTTGGTGTACTTGATAGCGCCGGACGCGCCGGACGCGAGACGCTGCGCCATGGCGTCGACGAGCGCATCGAGCTGGTCGTCGGGAACGGCCTCGGGCGTCGCGTAGACGAAGTCGCCGCACATGGCCAGGATCCAGTTGAGATCGCCGCCCCCCGAGAACGCGCCGGCGGCACCGGTGAGGACGACGACATCGCACGAATCGTCGATGTCGAGATCGGCGCGAATTCCTCGTGGAGCTCGTGATGGATTGCGTTCTTCACCTCGGGACGGTTGATCGTGACCGTCACAATCCCGCCGTCCTGCGTGACCTCGAGGTGCCGGTACCGCGAGTAGTCCATCAAACCCCTCTTTGTGTCCGTGGCCGGTGCTCGTCGCCGGGACTGAAACGGTGGTCCCCGTCAGGTCCGCCAACCACGGGTTCGCCGGTAAGCAGCCCAGATCTTTAAATCGTTACTATACTATAGCATTATCAGCGAGATGGCCCGGCGCGGGAAGGGAACGCACATGGAGCTCGAGGGCGTCACCAAGGCCGATGGCTGATCTGCCGGCCTTCCCGCTCGTCACGTTGGGCCCGAAGGACGAGCCACGCCCACCACGGCCACTACTTCGTGGTCCTCTGCTGAAAGGCACCGGCCGGCGACGACAGGCACGGCGGCCTGAGCCAACTCATCGTCGACATGTCCTCGCCCGGCGTCGCCGTCAACATCGAGCGGCTCCGCTGCGCGGCCCCCGTGCTCGCGGGCGCCCGCGGCCGCCCGGTCGCCGACGTGGCGGCGCTCGCCGACCTGCTCGTCCGGGTCGGGGCGCTCGTCGAGCACGGTGACGTCGCCGAGCTCGACCTGAACCCCGTCGTGGTGCACGACGCAGGGAAGGGCGTCACCGTCCTCGACGCATGGATCGTGTTGCGCGCCCGTTAGGCCGAGCCTGTGAGGCCGCGTCCGGTGGACACGGCCTCGTGCACGTCGGCCTAACGCACGTCGTCGGCCCGGACTTTGTCCTTCACCGCGGGGACGACCGGGAGAGTGTCGCTCCACTTCGCGATGCCGGCATCCTCTTTGGCGATCGGCAACTTGTCCTCGTTCACCCCGGCCCAGTGTGCGTGGTTCAGCTGGTGGAGCGTGAAGCAGGCGTTCAGCGCGGTGTGGAAGCCCATGTTGTCGACCGTCTGATTCACCGCCTCCTTGACCAGCAGCGCCGTCATCGTGGGGAGCTGGGCGATGCGGCGGGCGAACTCCAGCGTGCGTTCGGCGAGCTCGTCGACTCCGAACACCTTGCCGACCATCCCGAGGGCGTGGGCTTCGTGCGCGTCGATGCAGTCGCCGGTGAGCATGAGCTCCTTGGTCTTGCGGGGTCCGAACTCCCAGGGGTGGGCGAAGTACTCGACGCCGCACATCCCCAGGCGAGTGCCGACGACATCGGCGAAGCGGGCGTTCTCTGCGCTCACGATGAGATCACATGCCCACATGCCCACATGCCCACATGCCCACATGCCCACATGCCCACATGAGCATGAGCCCGGCGGCGTACACATCACCCTGGACCTGGGCGATGGTGATTTTCCGCAGGTTCCGCCACCGTCGGGTGTTGTCGAAGAAGTAGTGCCATTCCTGCAGCATCTGCCGCTCCGCGCCGACACGGGTGCCGCGGTTGATCTGCCAACTGGGGTGTTGGTCAGGCCCGGGCGCTCGCTCGGCGAGCACGACCTTCGAGCCCATGTCGTGGCCGGACGAGAACATCGGACCCATATCGCCCCACTTCGTGGGTCTCGCAGGTCACGGGCGTGCCGTTCCTCGTTGATCTCACCGTTTCGCCGTAATGGATCTTCTGGCGGGCGGTTCCCGGATCGAACGCCGGAACGGCAACGACCCGGGGTCGGTGCTCCAACACCCACCCCGGGTCTTGATCCCCGACCCTGCATGCACAGGAGTCAGACCTACATCCGCCAGTAGCGCTTCCGGAGATCGTCAACGGATTCTCGACTTGATCGACATCGGGTCCGGGACCATGCTTCGCGTGGCCGTAGACCTCAACGTCGGTCGAGTCGCAGTCCAGCGTCGGGCGGTGGGTGACGAGCTCGGCGCGCCGCTGCGCCGGCAGGAAGCCCATCATCTGCCCGGCGATCCCGGCCAGGCCGGTCTCGATCCCGGCGAGCTGGCTGGGCCCGAACCGTTCCGCGAGCCGGGCCGCGGTCCGGGACGGGGCGAACGGCACCGGCGCGAGCCGCGCCCCCGCCGCATCCGCCCGCGACCGGCCCAGCCCGGCCAGCGACGACTCGCCCGCGAGCTGACTGGTCGCCATCCCGACGAGTAACTCCGCGCCGCTGAGCCCCCGGTCCCGCTGCTTGATCGGCCCGATCCACTCGTCGAGCGTCCCGACGATGTCGAGCCGGTCGACGAGCTCGGTCACCACGACCAGCCCCGCCGCCCCCGTCACCGTCGGATCCGGCGACCCGATCCGCACTCGCTCCCGCCGGCGCGGCACCGCCCCGCGGCCTGATCCCCACGACGACCCCATCCGGGGCGCTGGCTTCCGTGACGACTCGGCGCTGGGTATCGTGACCACCTGACGGGTGCCTTTCGCCTGGGATTCTCGGTTTGGTGTGGTAACCCCGATTTTCCCTGTGCGACAGGCACTCGCCCACTGTCTACAGCCAACATCCGGCCAACCCTGCGGCCCTACTGGCGGATGTACTAAAGGGAATCTAAGTAGCTGGACTCCGGCAGGCCCGTGACCTGCGCAGATGCATTTTCTCGGGTCCAGTAACCAGGATTCCCATTAGTAGGTCTGAGGGGACGGGGGTACAGCAATGTGCCCCCGCTACCCGACACGGCTGATCTTCAGGGTCTTATCGCGCCTGCGGGCCAGATGACGGTGACTGGGATGTTCTTAGCGTGCGCGTAGTCGATCACATCGGCTGTCCCGCCGGGTCCTCGGCTTGGTTGTCCATCCCACACTGCGATCAGTTGATCAACCTTGTCGACCAGTAAGCGGCTGGCCTGCATGTGGGCGTCGGAGTTCGACTCGTGGAAGGCCAGGCGGTAGATCTTGTCTGCCTGGTTCTAGAGCTGGTCGTATGCGGAATGGTGCTCAGCCGGGAGGTTATCGCGGTAAGTGGTTGCGGGAACGATCACGACCAGTCGACTGCCCATCTCCGAGACGACTTCGGCGAATATGGTGTCCGCGCTATCTTACCACTTTCGTCGGCGGATAGGCGCCGCTCGAGCATCCGCCACGCCAGTCGCAGCCACATAGAGATCACTGTGGCTGTAGTATTAGGAGTACCAGATCAGCTCTGGGGCGAGAACG
Organism: Protofrankia sp. Cas3; assembly: GCF_963555955.1. Lineage (NCBI taxonomy): Bacteria > Bacillati > Actinomycetota > Actinomycetes > Frankiales > Frankiaceae > Protofrankia > Protofrankia sp. Cas3. The sequence goes on along the minus strand of NZ_CAUVXP010000230.1, from coordinate 739 downwards.
TGGTCGCGGCCGTCGTCCCCGCCACCCGAACACGAACTCATCGACTTCAGCCGTACCCACATCGCCAGCTTCAAGAAACCCAAACAGATCATCTACCTCGACGCCCTGCCCAAAAACGCCTACGGCAAAGTACTGCGGCGCGAGGCACGCAAACTCGTGCTGCCGACGGACCTGCGCCCGGAGGTCTCCGCCCGGCAGGAGGCAAGCGCGCCGTAGCCGGGTCTGGTCGGATGTCCGCGCATTCGGCGGAGTCCACTTCCGGACAGGCCCGGATTCCGGACTCCCCTACCGGTCGGTGACCTGTACCTGCTACCGTTCCGCTCAATCTGACCGAAGGGTTGACCGTGACGGAGGACGCTCGGGGTGAACCGCTGATCATCATGGCGGGCGTCGAGAAATCGTTTGGTGGTTTCCGTGCACTCCACGAGATCAACCTCACTGTGCACAGCGGTGAGGTGGTCGTTGTCATCGGCCCTTCGGGATCGGGTAAGTCGACACTGTGCAGGTGTATCAACCGCCTGGAGACCGTGGACGCCGGTCAGATCATGATTGGCGGGGAGCGACTGCCCGACGAGGGGCGTGCCCTCGCGCGGTTACGCGCCGAAGTGGGCATGGTCTTCCAGTCGTTCAACCTGTTTGCGCACAAGACCGCGTTGGAGAACGTCACTCTCGGGCCGATCAAGGTCAAGAGAATCCCGCGGGAAGCGGCCGAGCGTCAGGGCCGGGAACTACTCGACCG
>NZ_CAUVXP010000229.1:0-6643 GCF_963555955.1 Protofrankia sp. Cas3 | reverse complement strand
GAGCAGGACCCGTGGCGGCCCGTCCAGACCGGCGAGAGCATCCGCGAGCAGCGTTGTGCCGGCGACCCGGCTGTCGAGGATCTGTCGCTTATAGCTGTCGGTCCAACGATGGTCACCGACCCCGACGCCGGCAAGGTGGACGACGGCGTCGAGGCCGGTCAACGCCGCCGGGTCGAGCATGCCGGCGCCGGGATCCCAGGAGATCTCGAAGTTGTCCCTGGGTGGCCGGCGGACCAGGACGCGAACGGTGTGCCCGTCACGGCGCAGCGCCGGGACGAGCGCGGAGCCGATCAGACCGGTGGCGCCGGTGACAGCGATGTTCATTGACCGGATCCTTGCGTGTTCGTGGTGGGTCGGCGAGCCGACCCACCACGACGGGACACCAACGCCGGACCGGGCAGGTGGCGGCCTACCGGCCCAGTTCGGCCTCGAAGGCGCCTTCTTCCAGGCGGCTGCGGACGCTGGTGAGGAAGCGAGCCGCATCGGCGCCGTCGACGATCCGGTGGTCGTAGGTGAGCGCGAGATACACCTTCGACCGCACCGCGATGATCTCGCCCAGCTCGGGGTCGTCCACGACCGCGGGCCGTTTGACCACGGAACCGGTGCCGAGGATGCCGACCTGGGGCTGGTTGATGATCGGTGTGTCGAACAGGGCACCGCGGCTGCCGGTGTTGGTCAGCGTGAAGGTGCCACCACCCAGCTCGTCCGGTGACACACGGTTGTCTCTGGTCCGGGTCGCCAGGTCGTCTATCTTGCGTGCCATGCCCGTGAGGTTGAGATCCCCGGCGTGGTGGATGACCGGGACGAGCAGCCCCCGGGCGGTGTCCACCGCGATGCCCAGGTGCTCGGTGTCGTAGTAGGTGACGGTCCCCTGCTCGACGTTGACACTTGCGTTGAGATTCGGATGTTCCCGCAGCGCTTCGCAGGCGGCGACCGCGAAGAACGGCAGGAACGACAGCTTCACGCCTTCGCGCGCCTCGAACGCGGCCTTCGTGCGATCCCGCAGGCGCGCGATGCGGGTGACGTCGACCTCGACGACTGTGGTGAGTTGGGCGCTGACCTGCAGGGACTCGACCATCCGCTGGGCGATGACCGATCGCAGCCGCGACATCTTCTCCGTGCGACCGCGCAGCGAAACCGGCACGGGCGTCACCGGTGCCGGTGCCAGTGCTGGTGCTGGTGCTGGTGCTGGTGCCACAGCCGGTGCCGCAGCCACAGCCGGTGCCAGTGCTGGTGCCACAGCCGCGGCCGTGGGTGCCGCAGCCGTGTCCGCGGCCGTCGGCGTGCGCGCGGCGTCGATGACGTCCTGCTTGCGAATGCGGCCGCCGATGCCCGTGCCCGTCACCGCGGACAGGTCCACATCGTGCTCGGCCGCGAGCCGTCGGACCAGCGGGGTGACATAGGCACCGAGCGATCCGCTGCCGTTGGACGGAGTTTCGGAGCCCGCGTCCGGCGCGAACTCCTGGGCCGGTAGGGCCGGCGGCGGCGTCTGGGCCGCGACCGGCGGGGGAGCTGCCGCAGGCGTCGGAGCCGGTGCCAGCGGGGGTGCCGGTGCCGGAGCCGGAGCCGGCGCGACGGCCGCGGTAGGTGTTGTGGGTGGAGCCTGGGGCGCGGCCTGCCCCGCCGTTGCACCCTCGTCGATGACGGCAAGTTCGACACCGACCTCGACCGTCTCGTCCTCGGCGACCCGGATGGCGCTGATCACTCCGGAGGCGGGCGCTGGGATCTCGGTGTCGACCTTGTCCGTACTGACCTCGAGGAGCGGCTCGTCGGCCTCGACGCGCTCGCCTTCTTTTTTCAGCCAGCGGGTGACGGTGCCCTCGGACACGCTCTCACCCAGACGGGGCATCGTGACGGACACAGACATGGGGTACGACTCCTTCGTGGCGTCCGGCCGTCCGTGGGCGACGGGGAGTGGCCGCGAACGCTGTGGGTCTGTCAGTAACTGATCGACTCAAGGCGACACGATCACGTTTGTCCTGCGCCGCCAGACATTGTGGTTCTAATTGTGGGAGTGCAGCGGCTTGCCGGCGAGGGCGAGGTGTGCTTCGCCGATCGCCTCCGACAGGGTTGGATGCGGGTGGATGAGCTGGGCGACATCGGCGGCGGTGGCCTCCCAGTTCGTGATCAGCTGGGCTTCGGCTATCAGCTCGCCGACCCGGTCGCCGACGATGTGGATGCCCACCACCGGCCCGTCGGGCAGGGCGACCAGCGTGACGGCACCGGTGGTCTGGAGGATCTGCGCCTTGCCGTTGCCGGCCAGATCGTAGGTGTGGGTCACGATCTCTCCGTACAGCTCCGCGGCCCGAGTCGAGGTCAGCCCCACCGATGCCACCTCGGGATGGGAGTAGGTGACCCGCGGAACGTTGTCGTAGTCGACATGCGCCGGGTTCAATCCGGCGAGGTGCTCGGCGAGGAAGATGCCCTCGGCGAATCCGACGTGGGCGAGCTGGAGCCCCGGTCGCAGGTCGCCGAGCGCGGAGACGGTCGGTAGGTTCGTCCGCAGCTCGTGGTCGACCAGGACGAAGCCGCGATCCATCGCGATGCCGACCTCGTCATAACCGAGCCCTTCGGAGACCGGACCGCGCCCGACCGCGACGAGCAGCACTTCGGCCTCGATGGTCGTTCCGTCCTCCAGCGACACCGTGACACCTGCGTCGGTGCTCTTCACACCGGCGAACCGGGCACCCAGGTGCTGTTTGATACCGCGGCGGCGGAACGCCCGCTCCAGCAGCTTGGAGCTGGACTCCTCCTCCAGCGGCACCAGATGGGGCAGTGCCTCGACGATCGTGACCTCGGCACCGAAGGAACGCCACACCGAGGCGAACTCACAGCCGATCGCGCCGGCACCGAGAACCACGGCGGATGCCGGCACGTGGTCGAGCTCCAGGGCGTCGTCACTGGTGATCACCTGGCGGTGGTCGATCTCCAAGCCGGGCAGCGACTTCGACTGCGACCCGGTCGCGAGCACCACATGGCGGCCGGAGATGACTCGGTCACCCACGGCAACGGCGGTGGGCGACACCAGCCGTCCGTGACCCTCGATGACCTCGATGCCGCGGCCCTTCACCAGGCCGGCGAGGCCCCGGTAGAGCTTGCTGACCACCGAGTCCTTGTAAGCGTTGACCTTCGTGATATCGATTCCGTCGAAGGTCGATCGGATCCCGTAATTCTCGCTCTCGCGGACATTATCCGCGATCTCCGCCGAGTGCAACAGGGCCTTGGTCGGAATGCACCCGCGATGCAGGCAGGTTCCGCCCAACTTGCCCTTTTCGATCAGAGCGACGTCCAGACCGAGCTCGGCGGAGCGCAGGGCCGCAGCGTAACCGCCGCTACCGCCACCGAGGATGACAAGGTCTACGGGACCGGCCGCAGAGTCCACCACGCCAGGCGTCCCTTCTCGTTGACTGGATGGGATGCGTTCAGTCTTTCATGCCGCAGGACGGATGTATCGCAGGTCCCGGCAACTGTGGTCCATGACGCCGGGTATTTTTCTGTGCCACTTCCGCTCGTTGCCCGCTACTCGCCGGTAATCTGTTTGTCAGGCTCGGAGCGGGGCGCCGACTCCCCGGCGATGTTCTCGGCCAGCTGGAGCAAGGTTCGGACGATCACACCGGTGCCACCCTTCGGGGTGTGACCGTAGGGTTCGCCCGCGTTCCAGGCGGGCCCGGCCATGTCGATGTGCGCCCACGGAATGTGATCAGGTACGAAGGCGCTCAGGAAGTGCGCGGCCACCAGCATGCCGCCATCGCGGCTGCCGCCGCCGCCGACGTTGGCGAGGTCTGCGACGGCCGAGTCGAGCACCTTGCGCAGCTCTGGTGGCAGTGGCATCGGCCACACCGCCTCGCCGGTCTCGCCGGCCGCGGCGACGACCTGTTCGACCGCGTCGTCACGGCCCATGACCGCGCTGGTGCGCTGGCCCAGAGCCACGATCTGCGCGCCGGTGAGCGTTGCCACGTCCACCAGCAGGCCGGGGGAGTCCGCCGCGGCGCGGGCGATGGCGTCGCCGAGCACAAGCCGTCCCTCGGCATCGGTGTTGAGGACCTCGACCAGGGTGCCGCCCCGCAGGGTCAGGACGTCGCCCGGCCGGATCGCGTCCCCGGATGGCATGTTCTCGGCCAGCGGGATCCACGCGTTGACGGTGACCGGCACGTTCAACCGGGCGGCCGCGATGACGGCCGCGAGCACGCCGGCGGCGCCGGCCATGTCGGTCTTCATCCATTCCATCGCGCCCGCCGGCTTGAGCGACAGGCCGCCGGAGTCGAAGGTGATGCCCTTGCCGACAAGGGTCAGCGCGGGCGGGCCGGTCGGGTCCACACCGGCGGGCCGCCAGGACAGGTGGACCAGCCTCGGCGGGTTCACCGAACCCTGGCCCACCCCCAGAATGCCACCGAAACCCTCGTCCGCCAGTGCCTTTTCGTCGAGTACCGCAACATCCACACCGACCTCGGCGCCATGGCGGGCGGCGATCTCGGCGAACACCGCGGGCGGTAGGTGCCCGGGCGGGGTGTTGACCAGATCCCGGGCCAGGGCGACGGCGTCGGCTGCTATAGCAGCCCTGCGCACGGTATCGGTGGCGGCGGGCTCGGCGGCGTCGTCCACGACGAACGTGATCTCCCCTACCGGCGGACGCCGGTCAGACCGGGACCGGGTCCGGAACGTGTCGAAGGCGTAGGCGCCGAGCAGCGATCCCTCGACGACGGCCCGCAGCTGGTCTGGTCCGGGCGGGCTGACCGCCAGGGCGAGGGTGGTCGCGACCCGGGCGGTGCCGGCGAGTGCGCGCACGGCGGCGCCCGACGCCCGGCGCAGCGTTTCGTGGTCGACGTCAACCTGATCGACGGTTGACTCAGCGTGGTCGACGTCAACCTGGTCGACGTCAGCCTGGCTGGTGACGGGGCCGAGGCCGACCGCGACCACGATGGGGACCGGGAGCATGCCGAGCGTGGCGAAGCGGACGAGGTCGCCGGCCTTGCCGGTCGCGCCGAGGTCGGCCAGGACCTGGGCCAGGCGGCCACCGAGCGCCACGTCGAGCGTCTGGGTACCGCCCAGTGGCACCGGCCCGTTCTTGCCCGCCGCGATACCGATCACCAGCGCATCGGTATCAAGATCCAGAATGGATGATGTCGTCACGACAGTCGCGGTCATGGCGCGAGACTACGGAACACGGTGTGGGACGGGGTTAGCCTGCCCGTATGGGTGAGCTGCTGCGGTCTCCGCTGCACGACAGGCACGTTGCGCTGGGCGCCAAGCTGGCCGACTTCGGCGGCTGGGAGATGCCCATCGAGTATCCCGGCGGGGGGGTGCTCAAGGAGCACGCGGCGGTCCGGTCGGCGGTCGGGATCTTCGATGTCAGCCACCTCGGCAAGGCCCGCGTCCACGGCCCCGGTGCCGCGGTCTTCGTGAACGCGACCCTCACCAACGATCTTTCTCGGATCGGTCCCGGCCAGGCCCAGTACACGCTGTGTTGCGACGATGAGACCGGCGGCGTCGTCGACGACCTCATCGCCTACCTGTACTCCGACTCGGAGGTCTTCCTCGTCCCCAACGCGGCCAACACCGAGCAGGTCGTCCGCCGGCTCGACGCCGCGGCCCCGCCCGAAGTGGCCGTTGACAACCTGCACACCGCCTTCGGCGTGGTGGCTGTGCAGGGACCGCGTTCGGCGGAGCTGATGGCGGCGCTGGGCCTGCCCGTCGGTGGGGCCTACATGAGTTTTGCCGGGGCCTGTTGGCCCGGTGCCGGTGCCGGTGCCGGTGCCGACGTGATCGTCTGCCGGTCGGGCTACACCGGCGAGCACGGCTTCGAGATCGTGTCCGACTGGGCGGACACGCCCGCGCTGTGGGATGCGCTGACGGCGGCGGGCACCCCGCTTGGGATGCTGCCCTGTGGCCTCGGCGCCCGCGACACCCTGCGAACCGAGATGGGTTACCCGCTGCACGGTCAGGACCTGTCGATGTCGATCACCCCGGTACAGGCGCGGGCGGGTTGGGCGGTGGGCTGGGGCAAGCCGCGCTTCTGGGGCCGGGACGTGCTGCTGGCGGAACGGGCCGCCGGCCCGGCGCGGCAGCTGTGGGGGCTGCGCGCGACCGACCGCGGCATCCCGCGGCCGCACATGACGGTGTACGGCTCGCAGGCAGTGCCCGTCGGCGAGGTCACCAGTGGGACGTTCTCGCCGACCCTGCGAACCGGCGTCGGCCTGGCCCTGCTCGACCGTCGGGTCGGTGCGGGCGACACCGTCGGGGTGGATGTGCGTGGACGGCGCTCGACGATGACGGTTGTGCGGCCGCCGTTCGTCGACGCGTCCCCGAAGTAGGCCTGCCCCGAGGCAGGCCCGAGGCAGGCCCGGAGCTCCTCACCGGGTGCTGAGGTGGATCCGCACGTCCGCGGGGATGTTCAGCGTCATGAACACCAGCGTGACCGTTGCCGTGACCTCGACGAGGGCGCCGAGCACATCTCCGGTGACACCGCCGAGGTAGCGGACGAGGAACCGGCGCAGCAGCCAGCCCGCGACCGTCCCGACGGCGACGGCCGTCACCGCGCGGACCGCACCCCCGGCGTCCCCACCGTCGAGGTCGACGCGCCCGGCCAGGGCGGCGACGGCGACCACAGCGGCACCGGAGCAGGCCGCCTGCCACGGCGCCACGG
>NZ_CAUVXP010000228.1:0-6726 GCF_963555955.1 Protofrankia sp. Cas3 | reverse complement strand
CGCTGGTCGTGTCCGGCGCCGGCGTTGCACACCACGAGGTGGACGGGCATCGGGTCGAGACCACCCAGATCGCCCCGACGATCCTGGCCCTGCTCGGCCTGGACCCGGACGCGTTGCGGGCGGTACGGATCGAGCACACCCGGGCGTTGCCGCTGCGCTGAGGGATTTCTCCTCGCCAGGTCTGCGACAGCGGTACCTGAGGGCGGCCGGGACCACCCATTTCGGGTGGTCCCGGCCGCCGTCGGGAAAGGCCTCGACATCTGCCCGTGGGCACGCCGCGCCGGGGGCGCCGGAGTGGTCGTCATCGGCAGATGGTTAGATCATCAGGTGTTTGTTGTTGCATACCTGTCCGCTTTTGGTTGTGCTGTGTGCTATGGGGCCGGTTCGGTGCTGCAGTCGGTGGGCGCGCGCCGGCTTGTCACCGCCGGCGCGCTCGATCCGCGTCTGCTGCCACGGCTCGCGCGACAGCTGCCCTACCTGATCGGGCTGGCACTCGACCTTGTCGGTTGGCTGCTATCACTGGTGGCGGTGCGATCGCTGCCGCTGTTCGCGGTCCAGGCGACTCTCGCCGGCAGTGCCGGCGTCACCGCGGTACTGGCTGCGGTGTTCCTGCGCAGCCGTCCGGGACCGGCGCAACTGCGCGCGCTGGCGGCGCTCGGTGTCGGCCTGATTCTTCTTGCTCTCACCGCGCAGCCCGCGCCGCCGCGTCCGGTGGGCACCATCGCGACCATAGTGATCGCGCTATTCGTTCCCGTCCTGGTTGCCGCCAGCGCGGCGGCGGGCCGATCCCTGCGGGGAGAGCGCGCCGCTGTGGTGCTCGGAGCGCTGTCGGGGCTGGCGTTCGGCGGGACCGCGCTGTGTGCACGGGCGTTGGACGCCGATCACACCCTCGGCGCTATCCTCACCGACCCCCTTTCCTGGGCACTACTGGCCTACGGTCTGCTCGGGTTGAGTGCGTTCGGAGCCGCGTTGCAACGCGGCTCGGTGACGCTTGTCACCGCCAGCCAGGGCGCGGCGGAAACCCTCATCCCGGCCGCGATGGGGTTTGCGCTGTTGGGGGACCAGGTCCGTCCGGGCTGCCTCCCGCTTGCTGCGATCGGGTTCGTCGTCGCCGTGGCCGCAGCGGTCGAGCTGGCGATCCTCACCCCACCCGAGCAGCCGTCTGCGCCACCTCAGCCGGATTTGTTACCATCCGTCAGCCGGACACGGTGACTAAGAGCGACCGGCAATAGGGGACGCGGCGTCGCGGGGGTCGTCGACCCGGTTGGGGATGCGCGGGGATAGCTGTGCCATCGTTGCCACCATGGCGACAGGTCAACTCCAACAGAACGTGCTTCGGGACCGTGCTCGACGCGCAATGAGCAAGGTCCCGGAAGTGACGGCGTACTTCTGGATCACCAAGGTGCTGACCACCGGCATGGGGGAGACGACGTCGGATTACCTGGCCCACCAACTCAGCCCGATGATTGCCGTCGGTCTCGCCGGCGTGTGCTTGGCGGCCGCGCTGGCGCTGCAGTTCTACGTCCGTCGATATGTTGTCTGGATCTACTGGACGGCCGTTGTCATGGTCAGTGTGTTCGGCACGATGGCCGCCGATGTCCTGCATGTCGGATTTGGCATTCCGTATCTCGTGTCAACCGCCTTCTTCATGATCGCGCTGGCCGCCATCTTCACGGTCTGGTATATGAGCGAGAAGACCCTGTCCATTCACAGTATCCACACCCGTCGTCGTGAGGCGTTCTACTGGGCCACGGTCATGGCGACGTTCGCGCTCGGTACCGCCCTGGGAGACATGACCGCGACAACCGCGCACCTGGGCTATTTCTCCTCGGGTGTGATGTTTGCCGTCCTGATGGCCGTCCCGGCCCTGGCCTACCGGCTGGCTGGTCTGAACGGGATTTTCGCCTTCTGGTCTGCCTACATCGTGACCCGACCGCTCGGTGCCTCCTTCGCCGACTGGATGGGGGTGTCCCATGGTCGCGGTGGCCTTGAACTGGGCACCGGGCCGGTCAGCCTGGTTCTGGCGATTGTGATCGTCGGTTTCGTCAGCTTCCTGGCGGTGACCCGCAGGGACGTTACGCACCCGTCCGTGCCTGGCTGGCCCGTAACCCCCGCACGCGGCGACGATCCGGCGGATGCCGGCGGCGTCTTGTAGCGCGATCTAGTCGTACCGGCTCGTGGCGGAATCCGGCGAGCGGTCGGGCGCCGGATGACGCCCGACCGGAGTGCCGGTGGTTTCCTTTCCGTCTGTTGTCTAGCCGTCAGTCGGCTGGGTGCTCTGGTACCAGGGCGACCAGTATGAATGCCGGTGGTGGCTAGCGGCAGAGGGAGCGTCGTCGGCTGGGTTTCCGCTCCCGCTCCCACTGCCGCTCCCGACCGAGCCCGCCGACGGCGACTGTGTGGCGGTCGGAGCCGTGTTGGCGACGCTGTCGACCTTTCCAGACCAGCACGACTGCGATGAAACCCACGGCGTCGTGCCCTGCTGGGCGTACAGCATCCGGGCGCGGTTCCACTGCTCGGCAACGGAGGCGTTCTGCGGCAGACCGGTCCCGCCGACTGACTGCCACGTGCTGGGAAGGAACTGGAACAGTCCGCCGGCGCCTATCGAATTGACGATTGTCGGGTTGCCGCCGGACTCGCACTGAGCAATTGCCGACAACGTCTGGTCGTCCGACGGTGCCGCGCTGGCGGGCCCCGAGATTCCAATGCCGACACCGCCGACGGCGGCGGCGAGTGCCGGAATGGTGATGAGCGCGCGGGTGTATCTGCTGGTTGCTCTGCTGCCGCGATGGCGGGCGCGCGAACGGGACATATAAATGCCCTTTCCCCACGCCTACGAGGTGAGCTGTCGGGTTCGGGCTGGGAAATGCCCGGCCGCATCATGCGGCTTCACCCCAAGGACGCCCGCTGGCGCCCGGAAAGTGGTTCCCCCGCTCCTGCCGTTGGTTTGACGATCATCGGACGGGGCAGGACTCGGCGTGTTTCGTCCGATGCGCGCCCTCGTTGCGAAGGCACGGCGGAACCCTATCGGCTACCGCTGGTCGGCCGGCAAGGGGTGGTGAAGAAGCGCACAGTCGAACATCGACCATTGATTTCGGTACCGATCACCATTAATACGCGTGCGCGCGCGTTCATTTTAACCAGCCAGCATTGATGGAACGTTTCCGTGACATGGGAACCACATTTTGACGCAGAGCTTGGTGCGCTTTGTGGACAATCGGGTCGACCGGGTGGCGCCGACGGCGGGGCCGCCTACTCAAGGCCGGCGGATGCGCATCGGGTATCCACGAGCGCCGGATCTGTGCCGGCGTTGTCAGCGCCGGGCTGGTCACCGGCCGGGCCGGGAGCCTCGCCCAGATAGCTGGACGTGACGAGATCATAGCGCTGGCCGAGTTCGTCGGCCGTGCCCTCGACCCGCAGCCGGCCCCGGGAGAGCACGTAGCCCCGGTCCGCTATCTCGAGTGCCATCGGCACGTGCTGCTCGACGAGAAGAATCCCGCAGCCGGTGTCGTCGACGATCCGGCGCAGCACGGGGAGCAGGCGCTCGACGATGACCGGCGCCAGGCCGAGGCTCATTTCGTCGATCATGAGCAGTGCCGGTTCGGTCGCCAGCGCCCGGCCGAGCGCGAGCATCTGCTGCTCCCCGCCGGACAGCAGCCCGGCCGGGCGGCGCAGCAGGTCCGTCAGGGCCGGGAAGTAGGCGAGAGCACGCTCGGTGTGCGCGGCCCGACGGCCACCGGCGAGCCGCAGGTTCTCCCGAACGGTCAGGTCCATGAACAGTGCCCGGTCCTCGGGGACGTGCGCGAGGCCGCGTCGAGCGAGGACGTCCGGGCGGGCACCGGCGATCGAACGGCCCTGGAACCCGATCGTCCCGCCGATGACCGGTAGCAGACCGGATATGGTCAGCAAGGTGGTCGTCTTGCCGGCGCCGTTCGGACCCAGCAGAGCGACGATCTCACCGGCGTTGACCCGTAGGTCGAGCCCGTGCACCACCGGGATGCCGAGGTACCCGGCGTCGAGACGGCGGATGTCGAGCAGGGCGTCGGTCACGGCGTCCCTTCGTTTTCGGTCATATTGGTCATGTCAGCTATATCGGTCAGCTCGATCGAGTCGGCCGGCTGCCCGGCGTCCCGGTCGGTACCGGCCTCCGGGCTGGATCGGGTGCCGAGATACGCTGTGATCACTCGCTCATCCGAGCGGATCTCTTCCGGCGTGCCCCGAGCGATGATCTTTCCGAACTCCAGTACGTAGACCAGGTCGCAGGTGCCGAGCACGAGGCCCATGTCGTGGTCGACCAGCAACATGCCCAGGCCGGCGTCAGCCAGCCGGCGCAGTTGCGTGCCGAGCCGGGCGCTCTCGCCGGTGTCGAGTCCGGCGGCCGGCTCGTCCAGGCAGACCAGAAACGGCCGGGTGGCCAGCGCCCGCGCGACTCCGACGAGCTTGCGCTGCCCGTGCGAAAGCTCCGTGGGCAGCCGGTCAGCGACCGACCCGAGGTCGAGCGCGGCCAGCGCCTCGGCGACGGCGTCCGCTTGGCGGCGGACCGGCCGTACCGCGTCGGCGAGAAACGACCACCAGCGGGCGGGCTCGGCCGCGACCCGCAGGTTCTCCGCGACCGTCAGCTCGTCGAACAGTTCCACCGACTGCCAGGTGCGGCCGAGACCGGACCGCGCGCGCCGGTGCGCCGCCATCCGGTCCAGGCGGGTCCCACCGAACCGCATGGTGCCGCCGCTGATCGGTGTGAAGCCGGTCAGGGCATCCAGGAGGGTGGTCTTGCCGGCTCCGTTCGGGCCGATCAGACCGACCAGCCTGCCGGGTTCGACGGTCAGGCTCACACCGTCCACGGCGGTGAGACCCCCGTACCGTACGGTCAGCCCATCGACTGTCAGCGCCCCGGCGGAGGCCGCCGCGTTCGCCGGAGCCGTGCGGCCGGGACCGCTGAGCGTCGACGCCGAACGGCTGATCCCGCTGGTCGATCGGGTCACTTGGCACCTCCCACGACCGCATCGCCAGCCGGTCGCGTCCGAGCTCGCGTCCGGGGCCCAGCCGCGGGCCGATGCCGGCGCAGCAGGCCGTCGGCTGTCCGGGCGGTGTCACGCAGGGCTCCGGCGATTCCCTCCGGGTTCCCGACGGCGGTCAGCACCAGACCGATGCCGCCGATCAGCAGCGAGAATTCGCTGCCGACCCCGAAGACGGTCTGCGTCGTATAGAAGGCGACCCCACCGGTGGCCAGTAACCCGCCGATCACAGCACCGCTCACGCTGGTGATACCACCGAGGTAGGCGAAGGCCAGAACGGTGAGCGAGGTGAAGACGTCGAAGGTGGGCGCGGTCAGCGAACCGTACTGGTAGCCGATCATCGCTCCGGCGACTCCCGCAATGAAGGACGACAGCCCGAAGGCCAGGATTTTCGTCGCCGCCACGTTCACCCCGGCGGCGGCGGCCGCCCGCTCGTTGCCGCGGACGGCGAGCATGCGCAGGCCCGACGTACCGCGCCGGAGGTTGGACACGGCGAGGCCGAACAGCACCACGATGACCAGCAGTGCCAGCCCGAATCCGGCGCTGGGCAGCTTCCCGTCACCGAGAAAGAACGGATCGTTAGGGCCGAAGCGCAGGCCGAACAGGGCCGGCGAGCTTACCGGTGCGCCTGCGCCGCCCTTGCCCTCCACCCAGTCGTTCTTGAACACCAGCTCCTCGATGGCGACGGCGGCCGCCAGCGTCACCACTGCCAGGTTCACGCCGCGTACGCGCAGCGCCGGTACCGCGGCGGCGGCTCCGAAGACCGCGGCGACCAGCGCGGCCAGCAGTGGGGCGATCGGGAACGGGATGCCCGCCCCGTCGGCGAGTTTGCTGACCGCGAAACCGGCGACTCCGGCGATCGCCATCTGGCCCAACGAGATCTGGCCGACGAAGCCGACCAGCAGCACCAGCGACAGTGACAGCAGGACACCGATGAGACTGTTGATGATGGCCCCCCGCCAGCCGAAACTCAGCGTGCACAGGGCGATGGCGGTGACAGCGGCGGCGACGGTTGCCAGGGGCACCGCACCGCGTGGAGTGGGCGAGAAGGGCAGTCGGGCGAGGGCCGCCGAACCGCGTACCGGCAGGCTCCGGCCACGCACGAACATGATCCCGACGATGACCACGAATGGCAGCGCCTCCCGCACCCCGGGCAGGGGCTGCCCACTGACATGCGGCCACCACGTCCTGGTCTCCATGAAGGTGACCAGCGAACGTGACATCCCGAAGCCGAGACCGGCCAGCGCGGCCACCCCGAAGGAGGTGAAGTCCCCGGCGAGCGCCGCGCCGAGCGCGGGGATGACGGCGAGGGTGAGTACGGTGGGCTCCAGTGGCAGGAGGCCGCGCAGCAAGATGCCGATCGTCCCGGCGAGTACCGTGCCGATCACCCAGGTTGCGCCCGCCTGCCGGGACGGGGAGATGCCCAGCAGCAGCGCCCCCTTCTCGTTGCCGGCCGCGGCCCGGGTCGCCAGGCCGAACCGGGTGAACCGGAAGGCCGCCCACAGCGCGGTGGCAGCCAGCAGGGTCAGGCCCGCCAGGACGAGCCGGTCGTAGGGCACCCGTGCGCCGAACAGATGTGTTGTCCCGGTGGGCAGCACCCTGGGCACGCTCGGCCCGATGTCGCCGCCGAACCGGCGCACCACAACGGCTTCAAGAGTGAGCATCACGCCGACCGAGGCGATGACCTTCGCAAGCGGCGGCGCCGAGGACA
>NZ_CAUVXP010000227.1:0-6981 GCF_963555955.1 Protofrankia sp. Cas3 | reverse complement strand
GAGGTGCACTGACCGCGCTGATCCCTGATCGTGCAGCGCCTGGGATCGGACCAGCAGACGGCTACCATCCTGCGGACTATCTTGTTTATTATGCGCGTCACAGCCTCCGTTTCGATGTCCCCTCCGCGCGGTTCTGGGAGGCTGCTGCAGCCTATGCCCGCACTCCTGACGACCTGGTGAGCCTCGGCCGTGCGGCCGAGGACCGGTGGCGGCTTCGACACGCTAGCAAGCTATATCTGAAAGCCGCTGAGGCAGGGGACATGCGCGCGCTGGGAGCCTTGGCGAAAATGCGAGAAGTAGCGGGCGACGCGATGGGAGCCGAACAGGCTGCGTGCCAGGCCGCCACAGCAGGGGATACTGGTCCATTACGCGCCTTGGCCAAGGCCCGGGAGGAATCCGGGAACATTACGGACGCGGACCGGTTGCATCGGTTTGCCGCCGAGGCAGGCGATACTTCCGCACAAATTGAGCAGGCTCGACTACGGGCCGTGGCCGAAGACTACGATGAGGCAGAACGCATCTACCAGCAGGCCACTCAGTCAGGTGGCGCCGGTGACGTCATTGCTGCTCTCCTAGGGCTGGCTCAGCTGCGGGAAGCGGCCGGGGACCGTGGAGAGGCGAAACGGCTTCGTGCGCAGGCAGACTACATCAACTTTGCTCCGATCGCCCTTTGGCTGAAACAAAGGATTGAGGAAGACGCCGGGCTCACTGATCCCGACGACGCCCTCTCCGCCGGCGATCTTGAGGACCTCGCCTTCGTCGAGGAGGAGGCCGGGAACCGTGCCGTCGCCGAGCAACTGTATCGGCAAGCCACCGCCGCTGGCAGCATCGATGCATCACTACACCATGCTCAGATGTTGGAGCAGACGGGCAATAGATTGAGGGCCGAGCGAATAGCGCTACAGACTGCGAAAAACGGCGACACCAGCGCGCTGATAGCCGTGGCTGACATCCGGCAGAAGACCGGCGACACAGGGGGTGCCATGCGGCTATATCGGAGGGCCTGGGAGCTCGGCGATGCCGATGCATTGTGGAACCTAGCTCGGTTGGAGGAAGCCGCCGGAAACCGCGATGAGGCAAAGTCGCTCTACCTGCAGACAGCCGATGCTGCAGGTAGCGTCTTCGGACTGTGGGAACTCGCCCGGATGCAGGAAGAAGCCGGGGATCGTGCTGGCGCGGAGCGGGTAGCCGGCCGCGCCGTTGAATCCGGTGACGTCGGCGCGCTCGGGCACCTGGCTCGGATGCGAGCGGAAATAGGCGACCGCGCCAGCGCCGAGCGGCTCGCCCGCCAGGCCGTCGACGCCGGCGACACCAGCGCGTTGCGGGACCTCACCCGGACGTTGGACACGGATCCTCGGTGGCGGCAGATATGGCGGTACGGGCTGGAGGCAGACGGCCGGGTCTCAGATCCATGGTGGTAAGAGGGAACAGGAACACCAAAGTCAGATCTCCAATTCAACAGGGGAACTACGGGAAAAACATGATCACCACGCGAAGGCGTCGGCGCGGCTGGCCGACCGACAGGCCGCGCATTAGGGAGGCGTCTTCGCCGCAACCCGTGGAATTGGCGGACACACGGTCACAGCTGTCGATCGCGCGCGACGTGGACGCGTTGCTGTGTGAGATCACAACGTTCTGATCCCTTCGCATGCAGACGCCGAGCGAATCAACTGGAAACCACGAGCGGCGTATGCCTGGTGAGTCTTATCAGCGGCCGGGAGCCGACCGTCGTCAGGAACGACGCCAAGCGGCAGACGGTCTGTCTGTGGACGGAGGGCGCGGGCCGCCCGCGCCACCCGAGAGCGCGTGCAGGCCGGCGACGACGCCGGCCTGCACGCCCATCCACCCGACGAAGGAGGACACCTGCCTCGTCACGACATCCAGGAGGCGATATGCCGATTTATGCCGAGCTCGGCATAAGTCCGCATAGCGGCAGTAGCGCAGCCGCCGGTAGCCCGGATCGTTCGGGTCGCGGGAGGGCATGGTCTTCATCTGCGTGCGCAGCGTGTGACCCGCCTGCCGGTCTCCGTGCTGTTCCAGTCTGCACGCGTGCTGCCACAGCCGCATGTACGGTCGATACGGCGTGCGTCGTTCTCCCCGGTTGTGGGCAGGTAGCAGGGTCTGTTCGATGTACTGGTCCAACCGGTCCAGGTAGATATTGGACAAAATAGGTGAAACAACCCCGCCTTGCGGGCAGCCGCTGAGCGTGTGGTGGTACCGCCAGTCCTCCAGATATCCGGCCTGGAGCAGCCCCTCGATCAGGCGCAGGAACCGACCGTCGTGGATCTTCTCGGCCAGCGTCGAAAGCATGATCTGGTGATCGAAACTCCCGAAACAGTCGGTGATGTCACCCTCGATGAACCACACCGTTCCCCGCCACTGGTGATAGATCTCTCCCAGGGCGGTATGACACCCGCGGCCAGGGCGAAACCCATGGGAGCGGTCGGAGAACTGCGGCTCGTAGTACGCCTCCAACAGCAGGCGGATCACTTCTTGCAGCAGCTTGTCCGACCACGTCGGCAACCCCAACGGACGCTTTTTCGCCGTTCCCTTCTTCTCGATGTAGGTGCGTCGCACCGGGGTCCACCGGTAGCGCTCCTGCCGGAGCGCAGTGATGATCGCCTCGATTGTGCCGAGGTTCATGCCGTCCACGGTCTCGCTCGTGACCCCGGGGGTCGTTGCGCCCGCGTTCCGGGAAATCTTCCCGTAGGCGAGCAGATACAGGTCCGGGTTGAACAAGCATCGGTAGACCCGTTCCAACGGCAGTCCTCTTCTACCGCGTTCACGAATGATCTCCAGTACGGTTGCGGCGTCTCGCATCTCGCGTACCTCACCGTCGTGTTGATCGTGAGCACCTGTGTCCCTTCGCCCGTGCGGACGGCTCTCCCGTCCTCCCTGGCAGGGCGTGACTCCTGCGACTACTACGGACACTCCGTGACCATAGGGCTCGCGCCCCGTAGGCCATCCCGAATTCCCCTTGCGCCAGACGTATCGAGCGTGACGTAGGCGTCCCGTCCGTCCCCTTGAACAGGCTCGTTGCCCGTCGCCCACCGGCCGGGAGGATTGAGATGACGAAAGTCGGAATCATCCGATACCGGCAGCCCCGACATCAGACGCCGTGTCGGGAAGTGTGACGCTTCCACCACTGGAGACTGGGATTCAAACAGTTTGGCCTTCGCCGTATCACGCGGGCCTTGCACGGCAACGCCTTCGACGTCTTCGCTGCGTTCCGCGCTTCCCCGCCATGCTGTGGTCCCCTCGCGGTTTCCCGTCCAGGTAAGGCGGGTGGCCCAGAGGTCACCTCCTCCCGAACCTCTGCCCCCTGCGGGGGCGATCCGGCGCCGAGTTAGACGGCGCACAATCTCGGTTCACTCCGCTCTTCTCATCGCAGTCCGGCGAGCGTGCGTGCCCAGGCCCAGTGCACGAACAATCCGGGCTCTCGATCGAGGAGCCCCGTCCACAATGCCTTGAACCGCTCGTATGGGGCGAAGCCGTCTGTACATCTTGCCAGCCAGCTCGGCGAGGTCGTGCCTGGTACGCGTGCGGATCCGCTCGAGTCGGTGGACCAAGTGCGTGACCAGATCATTCGGGCGATGGTGGGTGGGGAGGCGCGGGATCGCCGGAACGCTGAGCTCTACAGGGTCGCGAAAAAGTCGGAATTTGAGACGGAGCCGTTCGTCTCGACCTGGCCCAGGTCCGTAACTACGTCTCTGGGCTGAAACGCACGGTTTGCTACCTGCGTGAGTATCTCGATCATCCCAACGTGATTCCATACACTCGGCAGCGAAAGCGTTGCGGGAGTGGTCGCCCAATCTTGGCCGCCGTATCTTCAGGGCCCATTCGACCGTTGACGCATCTGATCTCGAATTCGGCGAGGAATATGATCTCCGGAATCTCCGCTGACAACTTCGAGTATTTCTATGGGGTCAGGCTGCCGACCGCTGCGTATCTCCTGGTCGTATACATGCCGAGCAAATCTATATCGCATGTAGATTTCGACGAGCTTCACGAGAGGGAAGAGTGCGGCCGAGAGTCCAGAAAATACGAGCAAGTAGAGATGCACCGAGGCCCCTGCGCGCACCTCACGGAGTCTCCGGGCTTCCGTAAGGCGCTTGAGTCGACGCCATCTCGGTGTTTCGCTGCCGTCCCGGGGCCAGTAGCGATTTCTCGCTGATGGCCCCCCGTTTTACGCCGGCCGGGACTGCACCTCACTCCAGAGGCTACCCGGTCCGCCGGCCGTCTTTGCCAAAGGACGACGTTACCTGTCGCCGATTATAGCCCTCGACCTGTCGCTGGCAAGGTCACTAGCCGGCCGATCGGCATGATCGTCATGAACCCGAGCCGGACAGCCTGACCGAGCTCCGTCGACTGCCACGGATCGGGAGACTTGCCACCGTGAGGGGAGTGTCCGACGCTCGGTGTAAGTGGTGCTGCGCTTGGTAGTGGGTCAGTTGGTGGTGGTCGGGGTCAGGCGTCCCTCGAAAGTGACCGCCAGCGCGTTGAGGGCGGGCTTCCAACGGATCATCCAGCGGGCCCTGCCCTTGCCAGTGGGATCAAGGGAGCGCGTGACGAGGTACAGGCATTTCAAGGCGGCGTCCTCGGTCGGGAAATGACCCCGCGCACGGACCGCCCGCCGGTAGCGTGAGTTCAACGACTCAATAGCGTTCGTCGTGCAAATCACCTTCCTTATCTCCACGTCATAGTCCAGGAAAGGAATGAACTCCTCCCAGGCGTTCCGCCATAGCTTGATGATGGCCGGATAGCGACCGCCCCAGGCCTCGGTGAACTCGGCGAACCGGGCCTCGGCCGCTGACACCGACGGCACCGTGTAGACCGGCCTGAGTGAGGTAGGCCGCTGGCTGGTCCAGGTTTCGTGGCCGGGACGGGGTCGACGGGGCTTCCATCGGACACTTTCGCCGTCCGGCAGCGCGGATGCGCTGTGCTGCCACGAGGCCCGGCTTCGCCAGCGGCCCCCTTTCGATCCGTGCATGTGGTTCTCCCACACACGGCTCTCCGACACCGTTCACCGCGAGGCATGCGCGGTCACCCACCGTGTCCGCCCGGCGAGGCGGAACACACCAAGACGGGCCAGCCAGGCGCCGTCATGACGCCCGGCCCAACCCCGGCCAGGCTGGCCGTGCTTGTTACTGGCAAAGATGGCAAGCCGTAGGTGGACGTAGCTGTCGAGCGATCCCAACGCCCGGGATGAGTTCCCCGCAGCGAAGTAACCCGACCACCCGCGTAGAAGCCGGTTGAGGACCCCTACCCGGTCCGCCAATGACTTACCGACGAAACGTCGATCCGTGGCGTCACGTATCCGCGCCCGGATCGACCGCATCGCCGCCGCCGACGGCCACCGCATCAGGTAGAAACGCCAGGGATGTTTCCACGACCGCACCATGTGATGATGCCAGCCGAGGAAGTCAAACCCCCGACGCCCCTCCCGCAGACACACAATCCTGGACTTGGCGGGATGTAGCCGTAGCCCCAACCGCGCCAGGGTCATGCTGATGCGACGTACGGCCTCGCGTGCCGCCTGTTCGGTGGCACACAGCGCCACGATATCGTCGGCGTACCTTACCAGCACACCGATCCGCCGGCTCGACGCCGCCCATTCCTCGTCAAGGAGGTGAAGCGCAACGTTAGCCAACAACGGGGAAATCGGCGATCCCTGGGGAGTCCCAGCCACGGTGTCACGAATGACACCCGCGTCCAGGACTCCCGCCCGAAGCCAACCGCGCAGCAGTTTCAGCATCCGCCGGTCAGAAACCCGGCGGGCGACCTGTCCCATAACCGCGGCATGGTCCAAAGAACCGAAACAGTCCGCGATATCAACGTCAACCACCCACTGCCGACCCCGGTTCGCCTCAACGCGGATGACTTCACAGGCATCCACTGCGGACCGGCGCGGGCGGAACCCGAAACTCGACGGCAGAAAATCAGCCTCGAACACCGGCTCCAAAACGATCTTCGCGGCGGTCATGACGACCCGGTCCCGAACCGTGGGGATCGACAGCGGCCGGGTGGCACCCGGCTCGCGCTTCGGGATGTGCACCCTGCGCAGCGGAGCCGGCCGGTACGACCCGGCCCGCAACTCCCCCGCGAGGGCATCCAGGAACTCGCCTACCCCGGCGCGCTCGACGTCGTCGATCGACACACCGTCGACCCCGGGCGCGCCCCGGTTCGCACGCACGTCGCTCCACGCCCGCCACAACACGTCGCTGCGAGCGATATGGCCATACAGAGCATGGAAACGACGGGCAGGATCACACTTGGCACTGCGGTAAAGCACACGCTGAAGAGCACGAACCGCATCCAGACCATCGGCCTGGCGGACGGACCTAGCCGCAACGGCACTCATCCGAGTTCCTCCCTCCAACACTGCGCATCGATGAAGCAGGGGCCCTTCGCTCAGGCCGGGTTATGTTGTCCCGACCCTCAAACGCTACTACTGCCCCCTCCGACTGCCTTCCGGCCGCCTGCCACTTCCCGGGACCACCGGTTATAGACAGGCATGCTTCCCGGGCCGCAGACCCGGAGCCGAATAGGCTCTCTCCAGTTCCCAGGACAGCCCTCTGACCGTTCCACGCTCCTTACGCCGGGAGGTTCATAGGCACCCGCTCCAGGATCCCAGATGCCGTCCATGGCCTTCACCCTCTAAGGCACGGGCTCGGCTCCTCCTTGCCCCATCTTTCGACAGGCGGTGCTAACGACGCTGCAAGCTTCGCTTCATGCTGCGGACCGGCCAGTTGCTCGCCCCCTCACAGGGACTTTGTCATTCCGCTTCGACGGCGGCCTCTCAACCGACGCCGGGAACCAGCTACCAGGGATCCTGGCATCTCCCCGGACCGGACTCACACCGGCTGGCTGCCCTGAGCTTATCGACCGGTTACACTTTCCCTCTCCTTTCGTCAAAAGCGCCCGGTCTTCTGGACGCACGCCTGGATGCACCGATTCGATTCGGCGGACCATTCCAGTCAA
>NZ_CAUVXP010000226.1:0-7017 GCF_963555955.1 Protofrankia sp. Cas3 | reverse complement strand
GGGCGTGGAAGAGAGACTCAACGCCTCCCGCCAATACCATCCGTACGGGCATGACTACGCAACAGCGTCCACCGGGTCCGTGACGATGGCCGCCCCAGCGCGGCCGTCGCCGACGCTGGTCAGCCATTCCCGCGGACCAGATCCGCAATATTGCCGAGAAACTTCCGCCGCCCGTCCCTGACCTGGTAAAGGTAGATATCGCTACCCTGCACATCGCCGGTCGCACTGAATTGTATTTTTTTCGTGATGCCCTCGAATGCGAATCCCCTGATAAAGTCGGTATTACGGAAGGTGTTGGCAACCGACTGACGGGTGACATGTCCACCCAGGCCCTTCAGGACCTGTATGATGACCCCGACGGCATCGTAGGCGTCGGCGGCGTAGAAGTCCGGCTCCGTACCGGGGGAAGTAAGCCTGGCGTAGGCTTCGACGAACCGCTCCACCTCCGCACTGCGCGGAAAAATCCCGGCGACTTCACGACATGGACAGGTGAGATAGACACCTTCGACATTTTCCTTTCCCGCCTGCCTGATCAAAAGATCCTGGTTACTGCCGTCGCCGCTCATTATCGGGCCCTTGAAGTTTCGGCTCCGGAGAACCTTGATAACCTCGGCGAACTCCGCCGAGTAACCGGCGTAGTAGACCAGGTCGTACGAATTCACATCCAAAGGAATCTTCGCGTAGTCAGCGCCCGAGGTGACTTTCAGGACGGTCGTGGCGACCAGCAGTTTTTTTTGCTGGCGGATTCTTTCGAGGTGTTTTCCCAGCTCTTCGGCGAGACCCTGGCCGTACGGATTGCTGTCATCAGAAACCAGCAGGATCTTCCGGGCCTTGAGTGTCACCGTCATGTACTCCGCGGTCTGCGGCCCCTGCGCCGTATCCGGCGGAACAATCCGGAAGAAGGTGTGTCCAGCCAGATCCAGGTCTATCAGCCCCGGCGCGGTGGCCGACGGGCTCACGGCCACCAAGCCGGCATCGGAGTATTTCAATATGCTGGTCTCCGCCGGCCCGGAGAAGGTGGGGCCGATGACAGCGACCACATCGGGATCGGCGACGAGTCGTTGGGCGGCGGGAACGCCCTCGTCCGCCACGCCCTTATCGTCCGACTGGACCAACTTCAATCTGAAGGGAAGATCCGGATCGTCGTTCGCAACATTGACAGCGGCCTGAGTGCCCAGGAGCATACTGCGACCGAGCTCGGCGTTCTGACCGCTCAACGCCCCCTGGAAGCCAATCACGTACGTGGGTTTCGCGACCGGTCCGGGATCATCCACAATGGATGGGATGGCGGCGGCCAGGATTGCGATCACCGCAAGTGCGCCCAGGCTGGTCACTATCCGAACACGGGGCCGCCACCGACGAAAAACCCTACCGGGTCCGCCCTTTCTCTTTTCTTTCTCCTCTTCCTTCTTGCCCAGAGTCGACGGGTCCGATTGGGCCGGCAGCGGCTCCGACGGAATGATCTTCAGGACGGCCGTGTCGACGGACACGGTAAGGCGCAGCAGCCGCTCGACCGCCTTTTCCCGCTCCGGCCCGAAGACCTGGTCGCGAAGGATCTCGGACAGCAGATTCTCCGGATCCTGCTCCAGCGCATGATCCTGCAACAGTCGGTGTAACAGCTCCCCGGTCAACGGCCGCTGCTCGGGATCCTTGTGCAGCGCCGCGGCGACCAGCGGGCGCAGCCCGCCATCCAGATCGGTGAGGTCCGGCTCCTCATGCACGGCGCGGTAGAGCAGCACATCCCGCGGCCCGTCCCCGTGCGGTCGCCGGCCGGTGCCCGCATACGCGATCAGGCCGCCCCAGGCAAAGACGTCCGCAGCCGGAGTGACGCTGTTGTAATTCTTGATCTGCTCCGGTGCCATGAACGCCGGAGTGCCGAACAGGCCTGTCTGCTGGGTGGCCGCGGTCGTGGCGTCCACAGCACGGGAGACCCCGAAATCGATGATCCTCGGGCCGAACGGGGACAGCAGCACGTTCGACGGCTTGAGATCGCAGTGCACGATCCCGGCGTCGTGAATAGCAATCATCGCGACCACGACCGCCACCGCGAGTTGATGAAGCTCAGCACCTGCGAGCGGACCGCGGCGCTCGACCGCCGCACTGAGCGTCGGACCGTCCACAAATTCGGTGACGATGTACGGCTGCTCGGCGTCGGCATCGACGTCCAGCACCGGAGCGGTACAGAACGGCATGACCTGCCGAGCGTTCCTCGCCTCCCGCCGGAACAACGTGCGGAACGTGGGGTCGCCGGCGATCTCGGGCCGGATGGCTTTGAGGGCGACCACCCGACCTTGGGGATCCTCAGCCCGGTAGACGATGCCCATGCCCCCGGCACCGAGCCGACCGCGAACAATGTACGGGCCGATCCGCTCCGGATCTCCGGGGGCGCACCCGGCGGGAATGGTCACGTTCGCCCGGCTGATCGGACGGCGGGGAACAGGACCACCAGCCCCGCCACCATGCCGGACAAGACGCCGGACAAGACGCCGGACAAGACGCCGGCAGCCGACCCGCGCCGCCCCGCCATCAGGATCCTCCTGTCGTCAATGACCCGTAGTCTGCCATCACAGCGACGCGGATTGGCCGCGGTAGGTCAGAACGAGCGGCAACGGCGGGCTTCGGTTCGATCAGCCGTGCTGCGACCCGCTCAGGCCGGACATTTCAAGGTCAGAGAGTCAGGCAGTCGGAGAGTCGGACGAAGTGGAAGCCGGCTCCGATCAGTCGGGGCAGCGCGGCGGCCATCCCCTTGGCGGTACCGCCCGCAGGATGGTTCATATGGCCGATGATGATGGATCCCGGTCGTGCCGTGAGAACGGCCTTCTCAACCTGGTCGGGCGGGTAGGTCGCCCCGGCATCGCCGTTGACGTCAAAGTTGACGATGTGTTCATCGAGGTCTGCCACGATACGCGTCGCGATGTCGTCGCAGTGTGCCGTGCCCGCCCGAAAGAACCGCGGCGGACGTCCGAGGAGCGCACTCAGTTTGTCCCGGTTTCCGGCGACCTCGTCGAACACCTCGCCGGCATCATGTGTACCCATGATCCCGTAGGCGGACTGACCGGACACCGACAGCGGGCGATGTTGTGTGCCGTGGTTGCCGATCTCGAACAGCGGATCGGCTGCGAGCTCGGCGAAGACCGGACGGTTGGCGTCAATCCAGCGGGAGTTGAGGAAAAGAGTGGCGGGCACCCGCTGCCGACGAAGGAAATCGATCAGCTCCTGATCGTAACCGCTGCCGAGCGGCCCGCCACACGCATCGAACGTCAACGCGATCGTCCTGCCCGTGGTGGGCGGCAACATCGTGGTCACGCCGGGAACGTCGAGGCCCCAGGCGACAGGCCGGATGGAACCGTAGCGGGCGATCACCTCATCGCGGGTCACCCCACCCGCCACCGGTGTCGGTGTCGGTGTCGGGCTGGCCGGCACCGGGCGGGTCGAGGACACGGCACCCACCGACCCGGGCGGATCGGGCCGCGGCAGCCCCCGACGCCCCCGCCATGGTCGGGTGGAGACGGGCTCCGGCACGCCCGGCGATCCGCCGTGCGGCGCGGCGCAGCCGACAAGAAACGGACCGGCCACGCCAGCCGCCAGCAGTGCCCGGCGACTCAGTGGCAAGCTGTCCCCCAATGCCGATCGGCCGCGACCATGGTTACCGCTGGAACCCGAACCAGCGGGGCCGGGTAGGACCAAAGGTCATAAGTGTGACGTCATGAGTGTGACACAGCGGCCCGCTGTCCCGCCTGAACATGATCCTCTTGTCGAAGGTGTAACCCCGCTGGCTATCTGATGGGTGAAGGAAAACGTCGGCGACGAGTGCAACGGTGGAGCGGTGACGCCCAGTGGTGGATGGGATGTCGTGGATCCGGCGTCGGTCATCGGGCGCGGCGCAGCAGGCTCGCGTCGAAGCGGAGCCCGGTGAGAATGCCGGCGACGAGACGCCGTCCCCGGTGCCGCATCTGCACGTGGTGTCCGACGACACCTACTCGGGCTGGGAGGAGATCTACCGTGACAACGCGGACCGGATGTACCGGATCATGTACGCGAAGGTCGGTAACCGGGCGGACGCCGAGGACCTGACAGCCGAGGTCTTCATGGCTGCGCTGCGTCCGCTGCGAGTCTCGGCAAGTGTCGGTGAGGTACGGGCATACCTGCTTGCGACCGCCCGCACGGTCCTGGCGGCGCACTGGCGGCGCACGCTCGGCCTGGAAATCACCACTCTTGATGAGGAGCGCGCGCAGACGGCGTTCGGCGACCCGGCCGTCTGGCTGGACGCGCCCGCGCGGGCCGAGGCCATCCTGACGGAGTTGCCGCCGCGGTACCAGCGCATCCTCCGGCTGCGGTTCCTGGACTCGCATTCGGTCCGAGAGGCAGCGGCCGAGCTGGGGGTGAGCGTGGCGAACGCAAAGGTCCTCCAACACCGGGCCTTGCGTTATGCGGCCGAGGTCGCCCAGAGGACGGAGACGTGAGGATGCGCGGCACGCGGAGGTTCATTGACGATCTGATTGGTGAACGTCGCCCGACGCCGTTCCGCGCCAAGCCCGAGGATGTCGCGCCGATACGGACGGCGATCGTGCTACGGGCCGCGCGGCCGGGCGGTGACGCGCCCCGCGCGGAGTTCATCGCGGAGCTGCACCAACGGCTGGCGTCCGCCCGGGGGGAACCCGAGGGCTGCGGGTCTGCAGGTGACGGTCCGGCAGGTGACGGTGCGGCGGCGCCACGGCGGGCCGGAACGCGTCGGCGATTCGTGCAGGGGACGTCGGTGGCTGCCGGTGCGGCCGCCATCGGCGCCGGCCTCGAGCACCTGTGGGAGGACGGCGGCCCCGCAGCGGAAACCGTCGTTGCGGCGGGCGGCACGGTGGTGCCCAACGTCGGGGCCTGGTGGACCGTCGCGACCAGCCAGGACCTGCTGGAAGGAGGAATACGCACGTTCGACCTCGGCACTGTGACTGGATTCGTGGAACGTGTCGGCGGCCAGGTGCGCGCCGTTTCCGGTGTCTGCACACATCAGGGATGCCAGCTGGCGTTGGACGCTGCGGTGCGGCGCCTGAACTGCCCCTGTCACCGGACTGTCTTTGCCATGACCGGCGAGGTGGTGCGGTCACAGTTGCGACCGCCGCCACGGACGCTGCCGGAACTGGAAGTCCGTGAGGCCGGCGGCGTTGTGCAGATCTACGCCCCCCCGAAATCCCTCTGACGATCGGGTTCCGCCCGGCACGCCGTAACCGGACGCCCTATCTACAGGTGAGCGGTCTGCACAGGAATCGACCACGACACGACTGACCACGACAAGAAGGCCCGGATTGCGGGCCGGACAGGGACGTAATGACAGGGTTTTCCACTGGCCGGTACCGCACGAGACGTCTGGTGACTGCCGCGGTGCTGACGGCGGGAGCAACCGTGCTCGCAGCGTGCGGTGGGTCCACGCAGAACGCACCAAGCACACCAAGCACACCAAGCACACCGACGGCCGGCTCGATCCCCAGCATGCCAATGCCCAGCATGCCAATGCCCGGCGGCGCGACCGGTGCGGCGTCCCCACCGACGGCGCCGGCAGCCACCGGCCATGTTTCCATCAAGAACTTCGCGTTCTCACCGGCGACGGTGACCGTACCGGCTGGCACCACGGTCATCTGGACGAATGAGGACTCCGACGCACACACCGTCACCGACAAGGGCGGGATGTTGCATTCCCCGACGTTGGATACCGGGGCCACCTATCAGTACACCTTCACCACGCCCGGCCAGTACTCCTACCTGTGCTCCATCCATCCTTTCATGCTGGGCACGGTGGTGGTGACGCCATGAGCAATATCCGCCCGGGTATGACACGCAGGCAGCTCACGGCGCACGCCGCATGGTTCGGCGCAGCCGTGACGCTCACCGTGGTTGGTGGCGAGGTGACGAGCCATGTTGCGGGCGGCGGGACAGCGGCCGCAGCGGACAACACCACGAATCTGCGTTTCGTGCAGATCAGCGACAGCCACCTCGGATTCCAGGGCACGGCCAACACCGATGTCGTCGGCTCGTTCGCACGGGCGATCGATCAGGTCAACGCGCTGCCCTACCGGCCTGAGTTCGTCATGCACACCGGGGATCTCACCCACCTCGCCACCCCGGCCCAGTTCGACCAGGCCAAGCAGATGATGAGCGGGCTGCGCACCGGGGCCGTCCACACGGTGCCGGGCGAACACGACGCCATCCACGACAGTGGCCGCACCTACCGCACAGTTTTCGGCGCAGGTTCCCGCGGCGACGGCTGGTACAGCTTCGACAGCAAGAGCGTCCATGTCATCGCTCTGGTCAACACGTTCAGCCTGGAGAAACTCGGCCATCTGGGTGCCGATCAACTCGATTTCATCCGCCAGGACGTGGCCGGTCTCTCCAGTGACACACCCATCATTGTCTTCAGCCATATCCCGCTGTTCGCCATGTACGAGCAGTGGGGTTGGGCCACCGACGACGCCGGGCAGGCCCTGAGCTACCTGCGCCGGTTCTCCTCGGTCACCTGCCTCAACGGCCATGTCCACCAGATCTTCACAAGGACGGAGGGAAACGTGACCTTCTACAGTGCGACCACCACCGCCTACCCACTGCCCCATCCCGGTGACAGCCCGGCACCCACCCCGGTGACCCTGCCCGCCGGCGCGCTGGGCGCGGCACTCGGTATCCGGGAGGTCCGCCACGTCCAGGGCCAGCACAACCTGGCGGTCGCGGACCGCGCGCTCGCATGAAGGACATCTTGAACGACATACGGTCCGCGGCGCCCAGGATAGGCGCGGCAGCCTTGTTGGCTGGCAGCGGCTACATCCATCTCGACCTCTATCTGCATGGTTACCGAATGATTCCCCGCGTCGGCGCAACATTCCTGGTACAGGCAAACGGCGCGTTCGCCGTCGCACTCCTCCTGCTGATAAGTAACTCACCCGTCCTGCGTACGACAGCCGCGGCACTTGCCGCCGGCGCGCTCGGCGGTTTCATCCTGTCCCGGACGGTCGGCGTCTTCGGGTTCGTCGTACGTGG
>NZ_CAUVXP010000225.1:0-7084 GCF_963555955.1 Protofrankia sp. Cas3 | reverse complement strand
CGCAGAGGACCTCGGACATCCGTGCACACGACTGCGGAATCTGACAGTGATCACAAACCCGCAGGTGGGCACTGTCGGCAACTCGCGTCGGAAATCAACGTCGGAGAACGGTCCCTCGGGTAGTTTCCGACAATGCTCATCGGCTACTGCCGCACCTCGACGGCCGACCAGAACCCCGATCATCAGATCGACGCGCTCCTCCGCCACGGCGTCGACCGCGACAACATCCACGTCGACGTCGCCAGCGGCGCGAAGGCGTCCCGCCCGAAGCTCGACCTCGTGATGCAGCAGCTGCTACGCGAGGGCGACACATTGAAGGTCACCCGGCTCGACCGGCTCTCCCGCTCCGTGCTGCATCTGGTGACTCTCGGTGCCGAGCTGCGCGAGCGCGGCATCGGCCTGCACGTCATCGAGCAGGGCATCGACACCGCGACCATGGAGGGCCGCGCGATGTTCGGGATGCTGTCCGTACTCGCTGAGCTCCAGCGCGAGCTGATCGTGGCGAACACCAACGACGGACTCGCCTCCGCACGGGCCCGCGGCCGGGTCGGCGGGCGCCGGCCGCGCCTCACCGTCGACCAGGCCGTGCTCGCCCAACGGCTCTACGACGAGCGGGAGAAGACCGTCCAGCAGATCGCCGACATGTTCAGCGTGCCCCGGTCGACGGTGTACGGACACCTCGACAAGACCAAGACCGTCCCCCGTCAACCGAAGAAGACCCTGGTCACGAAGCCCTGACCGCTACCTTGCGGCTCGTGTCTGAGCTAGGACTACGGAGCCGAGTTACTGGTGTCGGGTGGTCATGGTCCGCGGCGCCGGCCGAGGTGTCCCACCGGTACTGATCCACAGGGGAGCAAGATAGACATTTGCTTAGCAAGTGTGGGGGGTCCGACCGGACGCGGTCGGACGACAGCGGCGCGAGATCCGCAGGGGTTCCGCCGGGGGTGTTGCCGAAACCTTGAGCGGCCGCTGGAGGAGCTCCGCTGGCTGGCATTGCCGAAACCGCGTTTTGGTCCGGGGGGTGTTGCTGGAGTAGGGGGAAAGTGCCTGGCTACCGCACCGGAGGGGCGGCCCTCGGCCGGTGGAGCTGAACACGGTCCGGCCGGGGGCCTTGGTTCGGCCTGTTCGCGCTGTTGGCAGGTCGGACCCTGTGTGTCGTCCTGCCGTCATGGGTGGTGCTACGCCTGATGTCGGCTGCCGACATCAGGCGGGGTGGGATCAGGCGGTGGGTGGCGTGGCCGAGGTCGGAGCAGGCCGCCGGCGAGAGTGAGTCGGAGCCATACCGGCTCGGTGTCGGGCCGGGCGGGGGTGATGCTCCGGCCGGCGGGCAGTGCCGCCGGGCGGAGCGGACCAGCCCGGCGGCTATCCCTTGACGACGATCGTGGACGGGTCCGGCGGCGGGGTGACGTCGGACTTGGCGATGAACGTGGACGGGTCCGGCGGCGGGGTGACGTCGGACTTGGCGATGAACGTGGACGGGTCCGGCGGCGGGGTGACGTCGGACTTGATGATGATCGTGGACGGGTCCGGCGGCGGGGTGTTGGCGGCGTAGGCGGCGCTGGCGGCGCCGAGAACGAGGGCGGTGCTGGCGGCGGCGAGCACGGCGGCGGTGAGCCGACGACGGGGCATACGGACGCTCCTGGGGGTGTGCGGTCAGGTGAGGTGGGGACATCTGTGGTTCGGTGCGGCCGGCCGTCTGGATGAGTCGGCTCCGTCACACCACCGCCGCGACCGGGGCGGGGATCCCCCGGGGCGTGTCGCATCACCGTACCGATCATCGGGAAAGCCGGACCGTGCCGATGCCACACGGGCAGGGTGGAGATCTGGGGCTTCCTCGTACAGGCCGATCTCGTTCTCGACGAACGACCTGGAGGTGTGGCGAGCGAGGACCACACTCGGCGACGAGGAAGGCCATAGGCGGGTCCAACTCCCACCCGCCTCGCCAAGGGCCGGACTTGACTACACATGTGATCGTGGGTCCACTGGGAAGACACCGATGGCGGTGTTGCGGTCGAGCTGCAGGAGAGTGCGATGGGTACTGACTTCACCGCCGCTGATCTGCCGTTCCCGGTACCGGAAGATATCGATCTTGATCCAAGATGGCAGGAGGCCTTCGACGACGCGGAGGCGGATCTTGCATACGGACGAACGACCGTGTTCGCCTCCGTCGAGGAGTTCGACGCCTACGCACGCGAGCTGGCCGCCGACGACGGGGAGCATCTACCCCGTACTGCCTGACCCGTGCACGGCTGGCTACTGTGCCGGTCGTGCCGACCTTCGAGCCAACCGCTCGCTTCTGGGATGATTGGCGACGCCTGACGCCGTCCCAGCGGGAGCGGTTTCTGCGCGCCCGCGACCTCTTCGTCGCCGACCTTCTCGCCGGTCGCGGGTTCCGGCCGGGTCTGCGCGTGAAGAGCTTCCGACGCAGGCCAGGTGTGTATGAGATGACCTGGGCACCGGATGGGCGAGCCCTGTTCCGTTATGGCGTGTCCAAGCAGAGCGGACTGCCGCACATCATCTGGGAGGCCATTGGCACCCATGACATCTTCACCCGGCCGTGAGATGCGTCGCGAAAGCTACCGGTGTGCTTCCGGAATAGCTCGCCGGCGCGGCGATCGACCGCCGGGGAACGTTCACCGGTCGTCATGGCCGCAGTGAGGCGCTTCTGCCACATGAGGGGTCTGATCTGGGTCTGAAGCCGCGGTCGGGCGGGCTATCGTCAGCGGTCGTCGACGAGTTGCCGATGTTCGTGGTACCGCTCGGGCAGGGCTGACGTGCGCCGATGACGCCCGTAGCGCTGTGGGGTATCGGTGGCTCCTGAAGGAGACACGGCTGTCGCCCCTTCCGGGATGATCCGGTGACCGATCGACGCTACCGTGGGATATGAGCGAGCCCGCCTTCCACCTGCCGTTCGTCGAGGACCTCGACGACGGGCCGCTGAGCGTGGAGGAAGAAGCGGCCCTGGTAGCGCGGCTGGATGCTGCGCTGGCCGAGGAGGGCGAGTCGGTTTCGCTGGAAACGCTCGTGGTCGATCTCGGCGATGAGTCCGTCCTGCATTGACCGACAAGGTCGAAGTTCTCCCGGCGGCGCGTCGGTCGCTACGTAAGCTGCCCGTCGACATCCGTCATTGAATCGAACGAGTGTTCCTACTCCTGGCTCAGGACCCGCGGCCGCCCGGTTGCCGCTCGTTAACCGCCCGCGCAGGAGCGCTGCGTGTCCGCGTCGGTGACTACCGCGTTGTCTACCAGGTCCGGGACGCCGAGCTCGTCATCCTCATCATCGAGGTCGATCACCGTCGCCAGGTCTACCGCGGATGACCGTCGTAGTGACGTGTCATCGCCGTGCTCATCACGACAGGCATCGTTGCTGGTCAACCCGGGTGTCGTCAGGCCGCGGGCACCCGTGACCTGACCAGTAGATCGTTTCTGTGGGGCGTGGTCTCCGTGGCATGCAGCGCCTGATGGGGATCTGATGCTGTGGTCGGCGGATTATCGTCAGCGGTCGTGGACGAGCCGCCGATGTTCGTGGGGTCTTCCGACATCGCCGCCGTCCTCGGGGTGACCCGCCAGGCTGTCGACCATCGGATGCGGACCGATCCCCGTGCGCCTGCTCCTGTCGCGGTGGTCAACCGGACGGCGACCTGGGGCGGGACCCGGGTCTGGCGGCGTACCGACATCGACCGCTGGCTCGGCGGCATCGACCCCGACCGGTGGACGGTGTAGCCCCGGGTCGACCCGATGAACGGTTGAGAACCATCCGACCGTGGGCCGCGATGACATGTCATCGCGCGGCTGCCGGACAGCGAAACCGGGGTGCATAAAACGGTACCGGGTGGCACGAAATCCGGAAGGGACATATGACGGTGTCGCGCACAGCGCGACACCGTCCAGGAAGTGATGTTTACGACTGGGAAGAGCGCGAAGACCCCCAAGGGCAGCTGCGGGGGTCGCAGACCGTCCTGGCAAGCGAGACGTCGAGTGCGGGACGCGTCCTGGAGGGGAAGCGCTTCATGTCCCCCACGCCGTCCATCGAACGACGGCAGATGAACCTTGATCCATCGGGGTCGGCGGCTTTGGTCAACCAAGGTCTTTGGACAAGACGTGAACTCGATCATCAGCCTGGAGGTAAACCGCCTTACTGGCAGACGGAAACAGCAGGTCAGAGGGCAGATCAACTTCTTGAGATGAAGATCACTCAGATCTACGAGGGAACGAACCAGATCCAGCGCGTGGTCATGGCCCGTCAGCTCCTCGGCGGCTGACCGGAGCTAGTGATCAATGTTGGGTGATCTTTCGAGGTTTGTGCGGCGTGGACCGGTCTGTTGATCTTACAAACCTCGAAAGATCACGTCCATGGATGCGGTCGGCGGTGGACCTGGCCGGCTATGAACGTGGCCGCGAGCCCGGTGGCCGCGAGCGACGCGGGGAGCGCGCGCGAGCCGGGCGCAGGGGGCCGCGACGCTGCAGCGGCTCGATGACCAGCGTGCGCAGCTCGTCCAGCCCGGTGGTGTCAGGATGGCCCGAGTGCAACACTGCGGTGAACAGGTCCCGTGTCTCGCCGGTGGCTACCTTTGCGAACGATTCGCGCACCGCGTCCGGGCCGGCGATTTCCAGGAGCTGGAGCAACTGTTCGGTTACGATCAGTAGACCTTCTGGTTCGGTGAGGTCATCCGGGCTCAGCTCTTCGTCGGAGACGAGGTGGTGCACGGCGATCGGTCCCAGCACGGTGTCGGAACGCAGCCGCCGCAGCAGCGCCCTCCGGTCGGGCTGGGCGGCGGCCAGTACGTCGAGCATCGCGGCGGCCCGGTTGCGGAAGGGGCAGCGGCGTACCGCGTCGAGCAGCTGGTCCAGACCGGTGTCCGCGCCACCGTGGGCGGCCAGCCAGCGGGAGATCTCCTCCTGGCCTGTTTCCGGCGTGTGGTACTGAGCAATCATGCCGAGCAGCTGCGCGGGCGCGGCATCGGACAGCTCGCCGACCAGCGGCATATGGCGTCCTTCGGCGAGCAGCCGAATGCGGACCGCATAGGTGCCCAGCGGGGTGAGCGCCACGGTCTCGACAGGCCCAGCGTCGGCGGCGAGCGCGACGCTGAGCCGTTCCCGGGCGTCGGGGGGCAGGACGGTGATGTTCCTGGTCGGGTTGTCCTCGGCGTACACGTCATCCTCGGGGTCGAAGTCGCCCCCGAGTTTGCCCCCGAAGTCGCCCTCGTCGCCGCCGTTGACGTCGTCGCCGAGGTCGGAGCGGAACATCGGATCGACGGGTCCGGTGCTCAACTCCACCCCACCGGCGGCGGCCAGCACGCGCAGTATCCGCCGCAGGTCACCCCCGACGACGGTGCGCCAGATCTCCTGCTGTGACTCGTCTACGTCGTCGATGGCGAACGCGGCCTGGCAGGACGTCCACATGCTTTCGCCCAGGCGCACGACGGGAACGGGCGCCGGCATGCCGTAGATGGTGTTGAGGAGGTCCGGCGCGATCTCCTCGAAGAGATCATGGAGCATTCCTGGGCGGTGACCGTACAGCCTCGGGCGTACGACCGCGTCGGCAAGCTCGGCGAAGGTGTTGATGGCCATGGTCCACAGGGCCAGGCCGTCGAGCAGCAGGGGCTGGGACTTCGCGATCTGCACCAGCCGGCTTTTCACCACCCGGATCAGCCGGAGCTTCTTGGCCCATTCGACGATAAGGGTGAGCCCGGGCAGGTCCGCGCTGCTCTTGGTACGCCACACCCGCCCGCCCACGATGGGGTCGATCGTGTCGCCGGTGTCGACCAGCGTGACCAGCTCACGGGCGTCAGCGAGTTTGAGTTGGCCGGTCGTGGTCAACGGGCGACCAGCATGGCCAACCCAGTCGGTGAGCGCCCGCAACTGCCGGACGAGACGGTTCTCCTCCGCCATCGCGGCAAGCTCGTTGGTTGGCGGGATCGATACTGGCAGTTGTATACAGGCGCGTTGCGGTAGCTCGCCGGCGCCGCCAAGCTGGCGGGCGATGACGTGCCGGAGCGCCTCCTGGTCATGCTCGACCCGGCCGGCCCTGGCGTCTGAGGTGAAGCGCGTCATGGCGACAGTGTCGGTGGGGTCGACGCCGGATGCGATCGCTCGCATGACCCAGAATTTCGCGATGCTGAAGTTCTGTTCGTCCGACATCGCGTGGCGAAACTCGGCGTCGATGGCGGTGAGCGCGGCCTCGATCTCAGGCAGCGGGTCGCAGGCAGGGTCGTCCAGGTCGGTGGTGCGCAGATAGCGCAGCAGGGTGAGCAGCGTGGCCGCAGCGTCCACGGCGTCGTCCGCAGTGACCGACAGCCTGCGCGGTACCCAGCCCAGCAGGAATTCCCGAGCGAGGTCGACGGTCCAGTACGCCAACCGTCCGTCGACACTGTGGTGGCGGAACTCCAGGGCTGCGGTCAGGATGAACGGATCGGCGGCCACCTGCTGGTGATTCGCCCACGCCGTGCATCGACGAATCAACAGCTCTTTCGCGGCGTCGAACTCGTCCTGCTGCTCTGGTTCGAAGTGTGTACGCATCTCCGCTGGCGCCTTCCCTGCCGATCGCTTCTCGGCCAGGTTAGCGGTCAGGACGAAAGGGGGCGCGACGGGGCAGTTACCGTACCCTTCGCCCTCAGTGCACGACGGGGCCCGCGCGGTGCACGCTGACCGCGTAGCCGCCGCCGTCGTACACATCGCCGTCCCAGGTCGCGTAGCGCTGGTCGAGGGTGAGCCCGGCCGTTGCGCACCACCGGTCGTAGTCGGCCAGCCCGAATGGCGCAGCGGGCAGCGGCAGGTGGTCACGATCCAGGCCGAAGCCGGCGACCAGCAGGCCGCCGGGTACAAGCCGCTGCGCGATCGCGGCGACGACCAGCGCCTCGGTGCCGGGAGCGAGCAGCGGGACGACGTTTCCGGCCGCGACGACAAGGTCGAAGAACTCCGCCAGGTCCGCCAGGGTGTTCATGTCAACCAGGTCGGCCAGCAGCCACGTCACGTCGGGTCCCGCGGCCTGGGCCTCCGTCAGCATGGAGGCGTCGTTGTCGATCCCGGTGCAGGAGTGGCCCTGTTCGGCCAGCCGGATCGCGACCCGGCCGGTCCCGCAGCCT
>NZ_CAUVXP010000224.1:0-7182 GCF_963555955.1 Protofrankia sp. Cas3 | reverse complement strand
GGAGGCCGGAGCACTGACCCGCAATTCGGTAGCCGACCTCGATACCGCCACCGTGAAACACAGCCCGACCTCAATCGTGCTCAGCCTTGTAAGGGCGCCCGACAACAGGGGAGCGGATCAAGGAGCGGAGCTGGGGTGCGTGCATCGCGATGCGGAGGAGGGAGGCACCGGAGGTTGTGGGTGTCGACCGACGACAACGTGGCGAGGTGCGTGCCCCGGCCCCACGACACCGCGTCCCCAATTGCCGGTCGCTCTAGGTGCCGGCGAACACCGAGGGTGTCCGGTGCTGCCAGGACATGGCCGCCTCGAGCTGGCCAGCGACCCGGAACAGCAGGTCCGCCGGGCCGTGCGCTGCCGCCAGCTGCGTCCCGATCGGCAGCCCGTCGGCGCTGACGCCGAGGGGCCGGCTGGCCGATGATGTTGAAGAGCGACCTGAACGGCCCGTAGTCGAACAATGAGCCGGCATCTGGGCCACTTGTTAGCGCTCTTGCAACGGCGCTGGTCAGCGAACTCTACGTTACAAAGATCAGTAATATCGAGAAGACCGTTGACGCAGTTATCGCCGACGAGGAACAGAAAGTCCGCGACCGCCAGAACGACGACGATGGCGGCGGAGGAGGATCTGGTCTACACGCTGCCACGCCTCTGGCGGGATGGGTCCGAGCCTGTGGGACACGCCGGCAGTCGGGATCCATGCGATCAGTTCGGGTAACACCGTGGCGGGGATCGGATCGGCGATCCCCGCATCGGCGGCGTAATCACCTACACCGGTGGCCGGGTGTCCCAGCCCGACTCCGCCGGCGGCTCCGAGCCCGGCCCGTGGCCCGGCGCCCAAACTTTCCGTAGCGGCTTGCCGTGCGGGCAGGTCCCCGTCTCGGGGATCGGCTCCACAGCACCGGTGGAGCGGAGTTGGGCGCCGCGGCGGCGGCGGCATTTGCTGCACGCGACAAGTGCCAGCATCGGGACGACCGGGGTCTCGCCGGCTGGGGCCTCATCCATTAGTTCTTCTTGACCTTCCCGCTGCCGCTACAGGCAGCGCATGTCCGCTCCTGCGTGCCGCTGAACCCGCCGCCCTCGTCCGTTTCAGCCCGATCAAAGGCCACAACGCCGGCACCGTTGCATGTCGTGCAGTTGGCGAACTCGACCTCCCGGACATTCGTCTTCGCGGTGGCGTCCTTGCCGCCGCGCTTCACGCCGTCTCGACCGGTGCTTGCGCCTCCATCGGTGCTACCCCGCTTGTTCCACGCCATTGCATGCTCCTTCCGTGTCTGTTCCGTTACAGATTTAAGGGTAAGCCTGTGATCGCTCGGACAAGGTGGGGCCTGGCCGATACGGTGCGTGGCGGCCCCGCTCGCCTTACCTACGCCGGGCCGATCGTCGCCCACCGGACCGGATGGGTACGGCTGGCCGTTGGGATCCCGATGGGAGCGCTCGAGCGGCCCGCGCCAACCGTCGGGGACGGGGCAAGGCGGACCGGCGCGCGTTCGTGACGGAACTCCCCGGGTGGCACGGACCGGCTGGGATTCGCCCGACGGGGTGACGGCAGGACGTAAAAGATCGCCGCTCCGCAGGGGGGTTACGGGAGTAACAAACGGTTACCCCTGTACCGGATACCGGGAGGAACACCGCGATGGGTGAGGGCATGGCGGCGCGGCTGTTGGAGCGACCGGATCCGGGAACTGCGTACGCTGCGTGAACAGGCTCGCCGCGAGCAACAGGCCCGCCGCTACGGCCTACCCGACCTGTCGGAGGTGGCGGACACCGACAGACGGGAGTTCGTCCAGTCAGCGCAAGCGCCGCAGACGCACCGTGGGGGTTCGGGGGGCTCGGCCCCCCGGTGGGCATCGCGGCTGGTGGCAAGCTTGATCGAAGATCAACGAGCATACGAAACCAGCTCGTGGGCGCGGCAGGGATCGAACCTGCGACCCTCTTCGCCACGATCCACGTTACGAGCTTGGGAAACCTGTGCCGTTACCGTTGCTGACCTGATCCAAAGCACTCCCGCCCAGGTCAACGGCGGTTCGGTACCCACCACAGGACACCGATGGGACCACATGCTGACCACTGCTACGGGCACGCGGCGGGCATGCCGTCCGGCTAACCCGCCTCGTCAGGGCAGCGCCCTTGCTGGCTGGCATGTCCGGAGTTGCTCGTGCACGCGGTGGACGTGAGAGCTGTCTCCGTCTCCTCTGTCTGGTGATGTCTGTCGACTGGCCTTGCGTGGGTCGGCGCCATGCGCTGTCGGAACGGCGGCCCTGGTCTCGTGCTGCGGGTGCCTGAGTCTACGATCATTGTTGGGTACGGGTCGGTCCGAGGCCCGGCGGTGGGAACGGGGGATGTACGATGATCGTTTACCACAACCGCCGACACGCCGACGAATGCGGGAGGTTGTGGTGGGCGATCGACATGTGCCGTGACCTGCTACGACGTGACACCGATAGATCATATAGCCATGATCCTAAGGATCTTCGGATGGAGGTTGTGGTACGATCTTGCATCAGCGCAGGTCAGCGGGTGTACAATTCGGACAGCGGTGTACCCGCGATCTACAAATCCGAGTCGGATTGAAACTGCACATCTCTCTCCTCTGGAGAGAGTGATGGTACCCGCGATCTACAAATCCGAGTCGGATTGAAACAAGGGTGGCAAGGCGTCGGGCACGGAGATCCAGGTGGTACCCGCGATCTACAAATCCGAGTCGGATTGAAACCGCTCACGCGACACCTCCTCTCAGAACTCGTGCGTACCCGCGATCTACAAATCCGAGTCGGATTGAAACCGGTGCTGAGGCACCGCCTGGGATACGACGCCTCGTACCCGCGATCTACAAATCCGAGTCGGATTGAAACTAACCCCACTTGGCGAAGTGCCGCGTCAGGGGCGGGTACCCGCGATCTACAAATCCGAGTCGGATTGAAACTATTTGCACTGACGTACTCTACCCGAGCACAAATGGTACCCGCGATCTACAAATCCGAGTCGGATTGAAACATGGTGCCCGGGATGTGCTGGTACCACTGTGCGTACCCGCGATCTACAAATCCGAGTCGGATTGAAACAGGTACGCCTCGATTTGTGCGCAGTTGCAGGTACCCACGATCTACAAATCCGAGTCGGATTGAAACTACGCGATGGACGTCTTGCCCGTCTTCTCGTTGTACCCGCGATCTACAAATCCGAGTCGGATTGAAACTGCCCGACCGTCCATCCTGAGACCTGCTCCATCATGTACCCGCGATCTACAAATCCGAGTCGGATTGAAACTTATGGCCATGCCATCAACGTCACTGTCCACGTACCCGCGATCTACAAATCCGAGTCGGATTGAAACTTCGCCGTAGGCCCTGGGGTGTTCGATCCGCGGTACCCGCGATCTACAAATCCGAGTCGGATTGAAACGACCCTTGGCGGTGTACTCGCGGATCGTCTTCACCAGGTGCCCGCGATCTACAAATCCGAGTCGGATTGAAACTTGTTGAGCTGGGCGGTCACTTTCGCCGTCGCTGTGCCCGCGATCTACAAATCCGAGTCGGATTGAAACGGTGGTGCTGTCTTTCCGGACGTTCGCTTCCTCAGTGCCCGCGATCTACAAATCCGAGTCGGATTGAAACACCCGGGTCGTACTCGACCCATGTTGTGGCCATGTGCCCGCGATCTACAAATCCGAGTCGGATTGAAACCGAAGCTGCTCGACGATCCTGGCCCACGCGATGTGCCCGCGATCTACAAATCCGAGTCGGATTGAAACCAGCGCCGATTGTCACTGTGCATCCGTTCAGCGTGTGCCCGCGATCTACAAATCCGAGTCGGATTGAAACTGGGCGTATAGCGCACGCACCACCATCTCGCTGTGCCCGCGATCTACAAATCCGAGTCGGATTGAAACATCGGCGTGGGGATCAGCTCCTTGTTGAAGCGGTGCCCGCAATCTACAAATCCGAGCCGGATTGAAACGTCCGTCGTTCTTCCAGGTGTACTTGTTGGGTGCCCGCGATCTACAAATCCGAGTCGGATTGAAACAACATCACCCTGTTCCGTCACTATTGGGATAATGGTGCCCGCGATCTACAAATCCGAGTCGGATTGAAACCACTGCCCCGCTTGCGCCAGCAGGATCCAGTGTGCCCGCGATCTACAAATCCGAGTCGGATTGAAACTAGAAGACCTGCGAAAGGCCGAAGATCGCTGGTAGGTGCCCGTGATCTACAAATCCGAGTCGGATTGAAACCTGGAAGGCGTTGAGCGCCTCCAGCATGGCCGGGTGCCCGTGATCTACAAATCCGAGTCGGATTGAAACCGCCGCCGCGAGTCCGTGAGCGTGAGGTGCGGGGTGCCCGTGATCTACAAATCCGAGTCGGATTGACGATCTACACGGGTCTCAAGGTGACCGCAGATAGTCTTGCCTACCCTGGACGAGGGGCCGGGCTGCCAGGGAAGCGAAGCGACCCCATGCTGTGGCCCTGCTGCCCGATGGAGTGCACCTGCTCGGTTTTCGTCTGCCCCCTGGCGTGCCCAGTGATGGTCTCCGGTGGTCGCATGGCTGCGTATTCCGGAACGCGCTCGGGTGTTTGGTGAACCGGCCTGGGGAACAGGACGAGCATCGCGAATCCATGCCGTGCCGCTCGGTACGGCATGGATTCGCCTATCCGGCGGCGGTCGGCCTGACCGGCATGCCCGCGGGTGTCGGTGTGCCTGGCAAACGTGCCATTCCTGGTCTGGGTTGTACGGCGTGGCCTGTGCCGCGCTCTTGATCCCAAAGGGAAGGATTCGACAGACGGCTCGATATATCCGTTGATCGAATGGCCTGTCGTGTTCAGACTGTCTCGATAGTGGAGTGGTAGAGTTCTTCGAACTCCTGGACGGCGTGATTGTCGGCGTAGGGACGGAGTTTGGCGCGTAGGGTCTGGACGCGTTCGGAACTGCGGGTGGAGTTGGCCCGTACGTCCAGGAGGAGCGCCCTGGTGGCCTTCGCGCATGCCTGGTCGATGTCGCCTTTCTGGAAGTGGACTTCGGCAAGCCATGTTTCGTACAGGACGACTTCACGGGCGTGGTCGTCGCTGTAGTTCCTCAGGGCGTCGGTGAGGAGGGGTTCAGCGCGGTCGGGTTTACCCAGTTCAACGTAGCAGCGACCCTTCATGATGTTGATTTCGTCTTCGTTGAGCCAGTAGACCCAGGTGGGGTCGTCGTCGGGCCGTCGCTGTTCGTAAAGGCGGTCGACCTCGGCAAGGGCCTTCTCGGTGTTCGTGAGTTCGCCGACCTTGGCGTGTGCCCATGCCACGCGTTCTTTCAGCAGGGCGAGGGTGGTCGCGGTCGCGGTCCGGCAGGCACCTTGGCAGGCGGTATGGGAGAGCAGGACGGCGTCGGCCGGGTCGCCCTGGTTGGCGACCTGATAGCTCAGCGTGGAGATCAGATTGGCAGCGACGGGCTGGTTGTTTGCGGCGTGCGCGGCTTTGACTCCGCCGGTGAAGTACCGGGACGCGGGTAGGGAAAGTCCGGCGTCCATCGCGACCCAGCCTGCGAGTTGGCACAGTTCGGCGATGGCGGACAGAAGGCGGCGTCCGAGTCGTTCGTCGTAGCTGGCTGTGCGGAGGAGGTCGACGGTGGCGGTGAGTTCCCGTTCGACGAGGCTGTTGAGGTCTTTCCCGCCGATGAAGTCGTCGAGCCTGCGCAGGTGCGCGACCCGGCCTTCAACCTTGTTCAGGAGGCCGTCACCGATCCGCCGTCCGGCCTGCATTGCGACGATCTGCGGCGGTTCGGCAATCAGCCATTCATGGGCCAGGCGGGCGGCGTTGGCCGCGTGCACGGGCAGGCCGTCGTCTGTGCCGAGGAGTTCGGCGAGTTCGGCGGTTCGCTCCGACGTCCAGGTGTCGTCGTCGTGCAGCAGCGTGACCGGGTCCGGCCGGTCCGAGTCGCCGTTCTGGGTCAGAGCCGGTGCCGTTCGGGCGGGGGCTTGCGACGGCAGCGGTCCTGGTCGGGCGTCGGTGACAATCACTTCCCAAGGTCGAGAGGCGAGACCCAGCAGAGCGCCCGGTATCCGTAGTGCGTCGGCGATGCGTTCGATCAGGTCGAGGGTGGCGATGCGATCCTCACCGCGCATGATTTTGCTGACACGGCTTTGGCTCAGGCCTTCGACACCGGAGGCGATGCGGTTCTGACTGGCGCCGTCGTACTTGCGCATGAGTCGGAAGGCGGCGCCGAAGTCACGGGCGGCGAGTGTGGCGCGCATGTCGTCCCGTGACAGGAGCCGTTCGGAGACGGTGTAGGGGCCGAGTGTGAACGGTGGCATGTCGGGCGGTTGCCTTCCAGCCGGGAGAGAGGGTCACGTCTCGTGGCAGGACCGACCCTGAGGGTACGTCCGTCGGGGCGTCCATGTATATCAACCTCGCCTACCGTGTCAGGCGTTCCACCCATCCGCGAGCCGCTCGCAGACCGCGTGATCAGGTGACTTTCAGATGATGAATCTTGTCTTCCGGTGCGGCGGGGTGGCACGCAAGCCTGTGGCACAACCGGCCCGGCTCCGTGTTGAGCGCGTCGTCTCCGCGGGGCCGGGCCGGCGTCCAACCAACGACGGGATGGGACGGTGCGGTTCGAGCCAGGGGAGGAACGGCGGGTCCGCGACACCACGATCACGTTTGATTCGCCTGCGTCGGCGGAGCTGTTCGCGGTGGAGAGCGGCTGGGACGACTATCAGGTGTGCCCGCTGTTCTTCTTCGTAGACACCGCTACGGCTCCCGCGGCCGGGCGGGTGCTCCTGGGTGCGGCGCTGGCACGGTCGGTACATCGGGCCGGCGGCCGATGACCAGCGACGGACACCCCCGGGTCGTATCAGACGGGGGCGCATGCTCGATCACGATTCATCCGGCAGACCGGCCAGTGGATGTGATGCGCGCCTGGGCGTCGCTGCCGGACGGGGTCGGGTTTGCCGAGGCGTTCGGCGATGTTGATGTGACGCTCGTGTTCCGGCCGGTGGGTGAGCTGGTGCCGTCACGGGAGTGGGATGGGTGGCTACCCGTGGCAGGCTGAGTGATCGGGCGGCTGGTGCCGCTGTGCGGTGCAGGGGTCAGGATTCCGGCGGGCACCAATGCCCATTGTCGGAATTCTGGCCTCTTACCTGTTGGCGGTCTGCGCGGTGACGAGTTGCTCAACGGTGGGCGCCGCGTTCTTGAACTGGCAGGGTCGTGT
>NZ_CAUVXP010000223.1:0-7243 GCF_963555955.1 Protofrankia sp. Cas3 | reverse complement strand
TTGAATTTAAGTGCGCAACGAGCGCAGAGAGTGAGGTCGCATAGGCAGACATCTGTCGGCCATAGCTAAAGCGGCTCTGACCAGGGTCGTCAGCAGATTCGGCGAGACGGCCCGCAA
The DNA here is from genome assembly GCF_963555955.1 of Protofrankia sp. Cas3. Lineage (NCBI taxonomy): Bacteria > Bacillati > Actinomycetota > Actinomycetes > Frankiales > Frankiaceae > Protofrankia > Protofrankia sp. Cas3. The sequence continues at coordinate 7,126 of NZ_CAUVXP010000223.1, read as the reverse complement.
CCGGCCGGCCGCCATGTGTCCGACTCCAAGGATCAGGAGAACTATCGGAGGCGCTGAGGTGGAGGTTCGCGGGTTCCGTGGACCGTCTGACCTGCTGTCATCGCATCGAAAGGTCGGCGAAGCAGCCTGGCGAGACGGTCACACTGGTCCGCGACCATGACCTGGTCGCCGCGCGTGTCGAAATAGACGACGGCCGACAGGTATTCCAGGGCGAAGACCGCGGCAAGCCGGTCGCGGACATCGGGACATTCCGTGTCCAACCCATATGCCTCACGGAACGCGGCGCCAAGGACCGGGTGCAGCCTCAACACCAATTCAGTGATCTTGACCATGTCGTAGAGGGGATCGGCGAGCCGTGCCTTCTCCAGGTCGATCACTGCGGCGAACAGCCCGTCGCGCACCACGACATTGCCAGCCCAAAGATCGCGGTGGACCAGGGCGACAGGCGCGCCGTCCAGAGCCGGTCGGACGCGCTGCCAGAAATCCTCCAGCTGGACAACCAGCCCCGTGGCGAGGTGCCCGCGCGCCGCGCCATGGCGCAGCTTCGCCGTGAAACGCCGGTCCGCCATGCCCAGCCAGTCCCGACCCGGCGCCCTGATGCTGTGCATTCTCGACAGCCAGGCACCCAGATCCCCGCCGAGGCGGGTGGCCTGCTCCGTGCTCCATCCACTGATCGGTTCGTGGGAGAGGTCGTGGCCGTCGATCCACCGCACAGCGATCAGCCAGCCGGCCGGCGTCCATGTGGGTGGCACAACGACGTCCTGGTGGGGCAGACCGCGGCCGGACAGCAGGTGCGACGCCGTCCGCGTCACCGCCAGTGGCCGCACGTCGGAGCGCACCTTGACGACCAGTTCACCGACCTGCGTCGTGACTCGAAACGTCTCGCCCCCGTACCCACCGAACAGCGGCGTGACACGGCCGGCGGCAAGGCCGACGGCGGCGAGGGCGCCGGCCACCGATCGCACGGTCTCCGGGCGGGTCTCCGGACCTGATGAAGAAGTCATGGGCCTTCTGGCAGACGATCCGGTGGCCGATGTCAGCGCTGCGACCAGAGATCCCGGTAGCGGCGCTGTTCAGCGCACGGAGACGTGCTCGGGCACCCGGTCGCAACACACGCCAAAACCGCTGTGCCGGGGACACTCGATGTCATCCGACGACGGGCAGTAGTACATGTCCGGGCATCCACAGTCGTATACGACACGCTCCCACGCACGACTGATGGCTCGCGACTGAGCGCTGGGCAGGTCACAGGTCATAAGTTTGTCTCCCTCTCTCGACGCCAGGACCAGCCGTGGGGACCATCGGTGCAGCCGTTGGCGCCGGAGCGGACGCGGGAATCAGCCTAGCCGGCGAAGGCGGCCTGCTGGCCCAGCTGGCCCAGCTGGCCCAGCTGGTCCTCGAAGCCGGCCTACCGGGCCAGATGTGTCGAGAGTCCTTCGACCCGCGCGCCGGGAGTATCTCAGCACTGGGTCCGGCGGTTTCCAGCACAAACAATAAGGGTTGAACCCGGCCAGGGAAGGAGGGCGTCGGACAAGACGTCCACCGCTGCTGGATATGCCGGTGGCATTCCCGCCGGGTTCACTCACAGGGGAGTGGTCATGATGCTGATGCGATTCGATCCGTTCCAGGAGCTGGACCGGCTGGCCGGAGCACTCGACCGGGTCGGCGGCGCCGTAGCGGTGCGCACGCGCATCCCGATCGACGCCTATCGGCAGGGCGAACAGCTCGTCCTGCACGCCGACCTACCCGGAATCGACCCGGCCTCGGTCGAGGTGATCGTCGAGCGCAACGTGCTGACCATCACCGGGAGGCGGGTGCCGGAGCCCGCCCGGGCCGACGAACAGACCCAGGTATTCGCCGCGGAACGGTTCCACGGCGAGCTCACCAGGCAGCTCCTGCTGGGCGATGGTCTCGACACCGACAAGATCTCCGCCGTCTTCCACGACGGGGTCCTCACACTGACGATGCCGCTCGCCGCCACCGTCAAACCCCACAAGGTCGCGGTTACCACCGCGGCGCCCGCCGACCGCACGATCAAGGCGCAGACGAGCTAGCGAGTCCGGCGGCGCGGGCCCGGAACTCGGAGGCCATGGCACACACCGTGTCATGCCGGTCACCCAAAGACCGTCGGCCTCCGGTTCCCGGGGCCGCACCTCTGTTCCGAGGGAAGGGTTCGGTTCGCGTTGTCGGGAGGGCCTGCGAGGGTCGGCGGTGCGGTGACCATGGCCAGCAACTGGATGCCGATCCCGCAAGGTCGGATTGCACACGAAGTCACGTCGGCAAACCGGTAACACCGTCCTTGGCGAGGTATGCAACGCGGTGTGCCCGGACGTTCCGGTAACGGACCCCATCGGGCCCGGCCCGGAGTGTGTAGGGAGTGTTGTTCGGGATCAACTCTGGGGATCCGAGGCTGAGACGTCGCTTCCCCATCCTCAGCTCTCCGTCAAGGACGTAGATGATTTCGGCCCCGGAATGATCATACTGGGCGAGCCGGGTGTCCGCGGGGTGGCGTACCGCGATAAATTCGAAGGCGCCGTCGTCGCGGCGACGTGCGGAGATCCTCCATGAACCCTGCCCACCGCGGTTTCCGTACGCGGGACGCCGGTCATCGAGATGCGGGGAGGCTCCCGTTGGTCGCGGTGGCGGGCGGCGTGGGTAGCTGCGCCGCCATGGGCATGACCGCGGTCACGTCGGCGCTGCGGGCCTGATCGAAGAAGCGGAGAAGTTCGACGGGGAACGGCATGACGAGGGTGCTGTTCTTCTCGGCGGCGACGTCCACGACCGTCTGAAGAAGCCGAAGCTGGAGGGCGCCAGGGGTAGCGGCCATTGCTTGGGCCGCCTGGGACAGCTTTTCGGATGCCTGGAATTCACCGTCCGCGGCGATGACCCGGGCGCGGCGCTCACGCTCGGCTTCGGCCTGACGGGACATGGATCGCTTCATCGATTCAGGCAGTGCGACGTCTTTGACCTCCACCCGTTCGATGTGAAGTCCCCATGGTCCCTCGGTCGGCTGGTCGATCACATCCCTGAGTTCAGCGTTGACACGTTCACGCTCGGAGAGGAGTTCGTCCATGTCGCCGTGACCGATGACCGACCGCAGCGAGGTCTGCGCCACCTGGGAAACCGCGTAATGATAATTCTGCACATTGACCACCGCCTTGACGGGGTCCACCACGCGGAAATAGACGACTGCGTCGACGGTTAGGGTTACATTATCCCGGGTGATGGCCTCCTGAGCGGGCACGCTGACCACAACGGTCTGCATATTGACCTTTGTGAGGCGACAACTGAACGGGTTGAGCCAGATGAGCCCTGGTTGGCGCACCTTGGGCTGCAGCTTGCCCCACCGCAACACGACGCCCTGCTCGTATTGAGGGATGACGTGGAAGTGGAATCCGAATATGATGCTCCTTCCGATCCCGGCGCTGATCACCAGCCGGTCGTTGTTCGTGCCTGGTTTAACGGATCATTCGGGTGTCCAGCTCAGACGGCCTGCCTCGTCGCGGTGCGGGATGCGCAGGGCGAGCAGCGTGACGTCGTCGGCGGCGTCACCGGCCAGCGCGGCCGAGATGTGGTCGCAGAACTGTTCCAGGGGCTGACCGGCGGCAGCCCCCGCGGCGACACGGAGCCGGTCCAGCCCGACGTCGATGGGAGTGCGACGGGACTCGACCAGCCCATCGGTGTAGAGCAGGAGGGTGGACAACGCGGGGAGCGCCGCGATGCCGTCGGTGTGTCGGCCGCCGCCGAGTCCCAGAAGCAACCCGGCCGGCTGGTCGAGGTAACGGGTAGCGCCGTCGTGGGTGATCAGCAGCGGGGGCGGGTGGCCGGCGTTGGCCCAACGTAGCTGCCACGGGCCGCCGTCGGTACCTTCGATCCGGGCGTAAACGGCGGTGGCGAGGTCCGCGACCTGCAGGTGAAAAGCCACGCTGTCCAGGCCGGTGAGAACCTCGTGCGGGGCTGGGTTGCTGTAGCAGGCGATGCCGCGCAGCAGGTTGCGCAGCTGCCCCATCTGGGCGGCGGCTGACAGGTCGTGGCCGGCGACGTCCCCGACGACCAGGGCGGTCACGCCGTCGGGCAGGACGAACGCGTCGTACCAGTCCCCGCCGACCTGGGCGGTCTCCCGGGCAGGCAGGTAACGGCTGACGAGCTGGATGTGGCTGACGTCGGGCAGATCGGTAAGCATGCTGCGCTGCAGCACCTCGGCGGTCTCGTCGGCCCGCGACGCTTCGTCACGCAGCGCGTCCTCGGCGGCGGCGGCGGCGGCGAAGGTGGCGAGTACCTCGAGGTTCCCGTCGGTCCACTCGCGGGATGCGGTGTCAACCACCCAAAAGATGCCGAAGATGTCCCCGGCGGGGCCGCGGAGCGGGAAGCCGGCCCAGGCCTGGGCTCCTATCGAACGCGCCAACGGGTCATCGCGGGTTCGCAGGTCGACGGCGGCGTCAGTGACGATCATCGCTCCGCCGGGTTCGACGATGTACTGGCCGAACAACGCTCCGGCAGCCGGGTACTGCCGGTCGCCCAAGGCTGCGGGGGGTCCCGTGCCGATGCGGCCCTTCCGGAACGAGGCGTGTTCGTCGAGGAGCGTCACGAAGGCCAACTGCGCGCCCAACGCCAAGACCGCCAGCCGGGTGAGCCGAGTGAACGGCATGTCCGTAGCGGTATCCGGCAGCCCCCGGGCGCGCACGGCAGCGAGCCGCGCGCAACCTGTCATGGCCGATGTCACCTGCCTGTTGGACGCCGGCCGTGGTTGGGCTGCGCTGCCCGTCGTCGGGGTGTCATCGAAAGCGGCAGCGAGCGCCGCCAGCGCGGCATCCACGGTTGGGCTGCGGGGGCACGGCACGGACGTCACGGCCGCGGGTACCGCTTCGGCCTGGTCGCCGGAATGGATGGAGGGAGCAGCAGTCACAGGGTGGACGGCAGGTTTCATCATCGGCCTCGTCGCCTTCGCGTAGAAGTCACGAGCGGCGAGGGAGCACGAGGTCCGGACCAGTCCAGGCGCGCTGAGTGGAGAAAGTGTGCCACGAATCGCCAGCGAAGGATACGGAGCGGAAGCCACCGCCGACCAGCGTCGCGTGCCTGCTGGCGTGCAGCGTCCGGTCAGGGGCGGCGGAGCACCGGGACAGTATCGGGAGCAATCTCACCGCCGACGACGGCGAGGGCGACCTCGGTGAGTTTGAGGTTGTGGTTGCGGGCGTGGCGACGCAGTGCGTCGAACGCCACGTCCATGTCGACGCTGTTACGCTCGGCGAGGACACCCTTGGCCTGTTCGATGGCGACCCGACTGTTGAGCGCGCGCTGCAGCTGTTCGGCCAGCATCGCGCTTCGGTGCACGGAACGTTGTTGCAGGATGCCGATGGTGGCCACATCCGCCAAGGCCTGGGCGAGGCGTTGGTCCGGTCCGTGCACCGGCTCGGAGCTGTCGCAGAACATGTTGAGCCCGCCGATCGTCTGGTTACGCAGCCGCAGCGGCACCGCGGTGACGGACCGGAAGCCGGCCGCATAGGCGATGGGGACGAACAGCGGCCAGCGGGAGCGGTCGGCGTCGAGGTCGCGGCTCGTCACGGCCGTCCCGGTTCGGACACAGTCCAGACAGGGTCCTTCGTTGTTCTGGAGCTGGAAAAGCTCCAGCAGCCGGGTTTCCTCGCTCGAGGAGGCGACGACGGTGAGATTGCCCTTGTGGTCGTCGAGCAACAATCCGGCGGCGGTCACGCCGAGCAGATTGACGCAGGCCGCGACGAGCTGGTCAAGCAGGTCGACGACGTCGTAGTCGTCGACCAGGGTGTCCGCAAGCACGACGAAAATCTCGGCGAGCGCCTGCTCTCGGGTGTGGCGTGCCGCAGGAGTGCCATTGTTGATGTCAGCGTTGATGCCAGCGTCACTCATTGATCCTCCGTTGAGAAACGTAAGCGCCGCTCGACGACATCGATCGCGACTGCGACGAGGGATCTGCCGGTTGCGAACGCGCGGGCACGCAGCATCAGGAACGCCTGTTCCGTTCGGACGCCGAGTTGGACCTGGACCATGCCGGTGGCCTGATGTACCTGAAGCTGGTAGGTGGAGCGGGCGGCGAGATCGTCGCAGAACGTGTCGTCCCGACCGATGTCGAGGTGCAGCAACGCGAGGGCAGCTGCATCCGCGGCCAGCAGCGCCGCGGAGAGCTGACTGCTGTCGAGGTCTCCAGGTTGGTCACGGTAGAGGTCCAGGGTGCCGAGACTGATGGCACCGATGCGCAGCGGGAACGCGAACACCGCCCGGACCCCGGCCGTCGCGGCACCCTCCATGAACATCGGCCAGCGATCCACCGCGATGTCACCAGGTTCGTCGAGATCGGCGACCAGGACCGGTGCGCCGGTATGCACCGCGTCGACGCACGGGCCCACACCCAGTGTGAACTGCAGGTCCTCGATGCGCGTCGAGACGTCATCGGTCGCGTACACAACCCCGCGGTTACCCGTCGCTGTCACCATAGAGATGCCCGCGCCGGTGACTCCCAACATCTCCGTACACAGCTGACAGATCCGCCGCGGTTGCGATACGCGTTCCGTGGCAGCCTCGGCCAACAGGCGGGTCCAGCGGCCTCGGTCATCCACGCAGACCCAGCAGAAACGGTGTCATCCATCCGTTGTCATGCACACACGAGAACCGGTAGGGCTGCCAGCCCGCCCGGATCGCCATGGGACACCGCCTCAACGTCGGTTTGACGACCGGCTTGAGATCAGTATGACACCGGTTAACCCGTCCCCGAGCAGCACGGTCTGCGTTCCGCCCCAGGGCTCCGGCGAGGTAGCTCACCGCTTTGATCTGCTACAGGCTGTGACGAGCAGGCCGAGTGCCACGTTGCGATCGGCGGCGACCTCCTCAAGGGTCTCCTTGATTTTCCTCGTGCCGTTCAGGATGTTGCATGAACCATGTGCCCGCTCCACTACCAATGTCTGAATTGAAGCTATAGCGTGGCTTGACCGTTACGCCGGTTGTGTGTGTGAGCTCCGCGCCCGGCCGTGGGAACCGAGGATATCCGCCCGGTATTCACAGGAACCGACACGCCGGCACGGAATACGAGGACCGGCTCCTTCCCGCGACCACAATAAGGGTATCGGCCACAGGCACGGTAGCGAGGAGCGGGACA
>NZ_CAUVXP010000222.1:0-7430 GCF_963555955.1 Protofrankia sp. Cas3 | reverse complement strand
AAGCCTCCGCCGCGTGTCGATCCCGCTGCACCAGATGGTCGGCGGGGAGGTGTCCCGGTGTCACGGGACAACGGCCCTCTCGTGCCCGGGATATCAGCCTTCGGCTGCCGGGACATCGGCGATAATTCACGGGCCTATCAGGCTGGCGGGGACGGTTTCCGCTGCGGTGGTCGGGCGGGGCTTCAGGGCGGCGAACCCGGCTGCGGCGAGTCCGAGGCCGATGATGGTTTCGGTGCCGGAGAGGGGGAGTGCGGGGCTCAATCCTACGATGACCAGTGCCCAGCCGGTCCACCGGCTGAGTGTTTTCGCGCGTAGGGTCGCGATCCCCAGCAGTAGGAATGAGAGGTTGCTGACCCAGGCGAGCAGGAATCCGGCGCCGAGCCGGCCGCCCGGGTTACCGTCCAGGATCGCGGGTGCCTGGTGCGCGATGGACGGTGTGATGAACAGGTCGGCGAACACGACGCTGCCGTTGAGGAGCAGCGACGTCAGCGTGAGCACGACGGCGACGAGGCCGAAGACGCGCAGCCGGTCGGCCTGCCGGGCGTAGATCGCCAGAACGCCCCAGATGAGGAGCGGGATGCTGAGGAATCGGAGCGTCGCGGTCAGCGCGAACGTGCCGGTCGTGACCTCTTGCGAGAACTCGTTGGACGCGTAGTCGGGTGGCAGGAGGTTGATGAACGCGCCGCCGGCGAGCAGTGCGCCTCCGGCGATTGCCGCCCATGAGCCGGTGCGGGCGAACAGGTCCATAAAGTAACTCCTTTTCGGTGTCCGGATGAGGGGCTCAGGCCCGTCCGTGGGGCGGGAAAGCTTCAGGTCGGTGTGGGCTTCCCCCACCGGTGGTGGCGAGATTTCGCCGGCGTCTGCGAGACCGACCAAGACGTCAGCGGGGATCGCCGACGTTGTGACCACGCTAGAAGCGGATCCACCCGCCGTCGTCACCAGGAAGGAAGATTCGTGCCCTGCCGAGCGGGGGAGCAGGGTCTGCCGTAAGGCAGACGCGGTGGCGGATTGCTGTCGCTAGGGTGCGGGGTATGCGGGAACGTCGGATGGCCGGAACTATCCGCTGTTTGGTGCGCTCACGGGCGGCGGATGTCATGCTGGCCGCCGTCCTGGCCGGCTACGGCGGGCTCGACGCGCTCACCCAGCCCGACTGGCCCGGGCCTCGTCCCGCCGTGGCCGCCCTCGTTGTCGCATCTGGCGTCTGCCTCACCTGGCGGCGGCGTCGGCCGGTGCTGGCGTTCACCGGCGCCCTGGGCGTTTTGACGGTCGTTCTCGTGGCGTTCGGTCATTTCGAGAGCGGTTCGTCGCTGCTGATCGGCCTTGTCGCGGCGTATTCGGTCGGGGTCTATGGCGCCGACCTGCGGTACGCGGGCGGCGCCATTGTCTGCTTCACGGCGGCGATGGGCCTACGTGAGCCCTCCGGCGAAGCGCTCCCGGACATGCTGTGGACGCTGGCGGCGCTCGCCCTCCCGGTCACGGTCGGCCTGGCCACCCGTGCCCTTCGGGGGCGCGCCCTGGTCCTGGAGGAGCGGACCGTCACACTGGAACGGGAGCAGGAGCAACGCGCCGCCGCGGCCGTCGCGGAGGAACGCCGGCGGATCGCCCGCGAACTGCACGACATCATCTCCCATGGGCTGGGTGTGGTCGTGCTTCAGGCCGGCGCCGCCGAACAGGTCCTCGACCGCGATCCCGCCAAGGCGCGCGCGGCGCTCGCGCTGATCCGGGCCACCGGGCAGGAGGCGATCGGCGAGATGGGCACGCTGGTCGGCCTCATCCGCGACGACCCGGAGCCTTCGCGCGACCCGCAGCCGACCCTGGCTGACCTCGAACGGCTGGTCGCGACCACCTGCGCGCTCGGGCTGCCGGTGCGGATGATGACGGAGGGAACCGCGGGCCGGGTGCCCGCCGCGGTCGAGCTGTCGGCGTACCGGGTGGTGCAGGAAAGCCTGACCAACGCGCTGAAGCATGCGGGAAATGCCCGGGTGTCGGTCGTGCTGCGGTACCAGCCGGACGACCTGGAGGTCGAGGTGTCCGACGACGGTACGGGGTGCCCGCAGGGCGCCGGCGGCCGACACGGCCTCACCGGGCTGCGCGAACGGGTGTCGATTTTCGGGGGACGGTTCGAAGCCGGCCGCGGCCAGACCGGCGGCTGGACGGTACGAGCGTCGTTCCCGACCGCGCGATGATCCGGGTCCTGCTCGTCGACGACCAGGCCGTCGTCCGCGCCGGTCTACGCACGATCCTGGAATGCCAGGATGATCTTGAGGTCGTCGGCGAGGCGGCCGATGGATCGCAGGCCTTCGCGCTGACCGCGGCGCTGGACCCCGACGTTGTGATCATGGATATTCGGATGCCGGTTCTGGATGGCATCGAGACGACCCGTCGGCTCGTCGCCTCCGCGGTACGCGCCCGGATCCTTATGCTCACCACGTACGGCCTCGACGAATACGTGTACGAGGCGCTGCGGGCCGGAGCAGCCGGCTTCCTCCTCAAAACCGACCCACCCGCACGGCTCGTCGACGCGGTCCGGGTCGTCGCCGCCGGCGACGCGTTGCTTGGACCCGACACCACCCGCAAACTCATCGAGCGATTCCTCGCCGGCCCGCCACCCCATTCCCCGATGCCGGCCGAGCTGACAACACTCACCGAACGCGAGCGCGAGGTATTCGGGCTGATCGCCCGCGGCCTGTCAAACCAGGAAATCGCCGGCTCCCTGTACGTCGGCGAAGGCACCGTCAAGACACATGTCGCCCGCATCCTCGCCAAACTACGGCTACGCGACCGGGTACAGGCCGTCGTCTACGCCTACGAATGCGGTCTCACACAACCCGGCCGGACCCCGCCGACCACGCAAAGGTAGTGATGGTCAGCGCAGGTCGCCGGGTTGGCGACCAAGGCCGGCGGCGCGCGCCCGGACGATGGCCTGGGCGCGGTCCGCCACCTGCAGTTTGGTGAAGATGTTGGACACGTGGTTGCGGACGGTCTTCGGGCTGAGGAAGAGCCGTTTGGCGATGTCGGGGTTGGCGGTCCCGGCGGCGATGAGATCAAGGATCTCGCGTTCACGGGCGCTGAGTTGGGGGAACTGCTGTTTGTCGTAGGCCGACAACGGCCGGGTGAGGAAGGCCAGGATCCGGCGCGCGACCGACGGGCCGAAGATGGCCTCGCCGTTTCCGACCGCGGTGATGGCGCGGATGACCTCGTCGGTGTCGGAGCCCTTGACCAGATAGCCGCGGGCACCGGCCCGCATCGCGGCGAACACCGAGTCGTCGTCCTCGAACATGGTCAGAACCAGGACACCTGTGTCTGGCCGTGCGGCGATGATGCGCCGGGTGGCGTCCACGCCGTTGACGCCCGGCATGTTCAGGTCCATGACGACGACGTCCGGCTCCCGCTGCGCGGCGAGGTGTACCGCCTGCTCGCCGTCGGCGGCCTCACCCACGACCGTCGCCTCCGGCAGGGAGGTGAGCAGGGCGCGCAGGCCCTTGCGGAACACCGGATGGTCATCGGCGAGGAGCACCCGCAGTGGCGGGGTCATGCCGCAGCCAGGTCGTGGTCGTAGCCGGTGGGGGAGGAGGCCGCCACCGTTCGAGCGGGTGACCGCCACCATCGGGGCGGTCGTCCACAACATGCCGGAGCCCTGGGTCGGCCCCGACGCGAAGGACGTTCTCGCCCGCAATCGCCTTCATCGGATACGTTGCGAGGATCTGTAGTCCGGAGCCGCCTGTTTCCGTACTTGTCACAGCGGGATGTTCGAGTGGCGACCGCGGGCGTCGGGCGCGGCCGCCAGCGCCTCGACCAGCCGGCGTCGGGTGTCGCGCGGCGCGACGACCTCGTCTACGACTCCGGACGCAACCGCCCGGTCGACGCCTCCTTCCGACCGTCGATGACGTCCGGCGAGATCGGCGCGGGCACCCTCGCGTTCGTGCTCGGGCAGCGCCGCGAGCTCCCCCCGGTGCAGGATGCCGACGGCCGCCTCGGCGCCCATCACGGCGATCTCGGCCTCAGGCCAGGCGAAGACCGCGTTCGCGCCGAGGGCGCGGGAGTTCATCGCGATGAAGGCGCCGCCGTATGCCTTGCGGGTGATCAGGGTCACGCGCGGAACGATGGACTCGGCGAAGGCATGCAGGAGCTTGGCGCCCCGTCTCACCACGCCGTTCCATTCCTGAGCAACGCCGGGAAGATAGCCCGGCGTGTCGACCACAACGACCATCGGCACGCCCAGCGAGTCACACATCCGTACGAAGCGGGCGCCTTTCTCGGCGGACAACGAGTCCAGACAGCCGCCCTTGCGAATGGGGTTGTTGGCGATGACCCCGACCACCCGTCGACCGAGGCGGCCCAGACCAACGATGATGTTGGGGGCCCATCGTGGCTGGAGTTCGACGAACGGGGTGTCGTCGTCCATGAGCGTCCGCACGAGGGGGCGCACGTCGTAGGCCCGGCGCCGTGACTGGGGCAGCAGCGAGCGCGGATCGGTGTTCGACGATTCGGTGTCCGGGTGAAAGGAGCCCGGCCGGGCGAGCAGGACCGCGAGTTGCCGTCCGTATGCGAGCGCGTCCTGGTCGGTGTCGCAGGTGACGTGGACCACGCCGGACCTGCGCTCGTGGGCCTCGGGGCCGCCGAGCCCCGCCTGGTCGATGGACTCGCCGGTCACGCTGCGCACGACATCAGGGCCGGTCACGAACATCCGGCCGGTGTCCGACATGACGACCAGGTCGGTCAGGGCCGGGCCGTATGCGGCGGCGCCGGCCGCCGGTCCGAGCACGACCGAGATCTGCGGGATCACGCCGGAGACCCGGGTCATGGCGGCGAACATCCGGCCAGCGCCGTCGAGGGAGCGCAACCCGTCGGTGAGCCGAGCGCCGCCCGAGTGCCAGACTCCGATGACCGGGCAGCGGCGGCGCTCGGCCATACCGATCGCCGCCACGATGTCGCATGCGCCGGCGAAATCCAGGGAACCGCCCATCGCGGTGGCATCGGTGCAGAATGCGACCGCCGGCGCGCCGTCGACGAGTCCGGCCGCGGTCAGCACGCCTTCGAGGTTTTGACCACGGAGACTCTCACGATTGAGAACTGTCAGGGAGTCGGGGTCGAGAAGCCTCGTCAGGCGCCTGATGGGCGTACGTACGTCGGCCTCCTGGCTGATTCCACCGGGCGAGACCGCGGTCGACATATGCATCGTGAACATCCTTGGATGACGGAGTCGGCGGCGCGGCGCGATCCTGCGACCGCGATCGAACTGTCGAGTAGCGCGCTCCCGCTGACAACCCCTACACGACCCTACGCGGTCCCCCTACCTGCGATGTGATCGGTGTCGAGGATTCGCAACCCCAGAATCACCCCTGTTGAGTTCGCCAACACGAGGTATCCGGGGACAATCACCCAGGAAAACCCTGACGCGGTGGCCCTGACAGTTTTGTAGGGGTTGTTCGGGGGTCCGTGAACCGGATAGCTTTGTCGACGGTGCCCGACTGGAGGCCAGTACGGCGGGCGTGGCGTCACCCATGGGAAGATGAGAGGGCCGGGCTGAATAATGTTCACGAAAGCCGCCGTCCTTCGTGAAAAAGGCGCCGATTTCGCGCTCGAGGTGGTATCTCTAGGCGAACATCGCCCGGACGAGGTGCTGGTTCGGATGGTGGCGACGGGCGTCTGCCACACCGACCTCCTCGTGCGCGACCAGGTCCTTCCGCCCGCGCCGCCGGTCGTGCTCGGCCATGAGGGCAGTGGAGTGGTGGAGGAGGTTGGATCGTCGGTCTCCGATCTCGCGCCCGGTGACCACGTCGTCTTGGCGCCGCGCAGTTGCGGGCGCTGCCGCACCTGCCTCAACGCCCACCCGATGACCTGTGTCGGGTGGGGACCGCTGAACCTTCGCGGCCGGCGGCCCGACGGATCGACCGCATTCCGCGACATCGACGGCGCCGAGATCAACGGGCACTTCTTCGGCCAGTCCTCGTTCGCCGCGTACGCGGTCGTTCCCGCGCGGTCGGCGATAGCGGTGCGACCGGACGCGCCTCTGGAGATGCTCGGCCCTTTCGGATGCAGTCTCCAGGCCGGCGCCGGCACGGTTCTCAACGCACTCAAACCGCCGCCCGGCTCGAGTATCGCCGTGTTCGGGCTCGGCGCGGTGGGGCTGGCGGCGGTCATCGCGGCAGGGCTGGCCGGCTGCGCGTCGATCATCGCGGTGGATCTCAACACTGACCGACTGGAGCTGGCGCGCGATCTCGGCGCGACCCACACAATCGACGCGGGCGGCGGAGGCGGGGACGCGGCTGACGTCGTCGGCGAGGTGCTGGAGGTGTCCGGCGGCGGAGTCGACGTCAGCGTCGACGCGGTCGGGCTCTCGAGCACCGCCCACTCGGCTGTCGCCGTCCTGGCGGCGGGCGGTGTGGCCGCCATCGCCGGTTCCGCGGCGGCGGGCAGGGACGTCGCGTTCGACCTCAACCAGCTGATGGGGCGCTCCGTTCGCGGCGTGCTCGAGGGCGACAGCGTTCCGGCCCTGTTCATCCCCTATCTCGTGGACCTGTACCTCGCCGGCCGATTTCCCATTGACCGGCTGGTCCGGACCTACGCGTTCGACGAGATCAACAGAGCGGTCGAGGATTCCACGGCTGGCAGTGTCGTTAAACCGGTTCTCCTCTTCTGACCTACATCCGTCAGGCGCCTTTCGCCTGGGGTGTCGGTTTGGTCCGGTAGCCCCGATTCATTCCTGTGTGGCAGGTACCTGTTTGCTTATGATGATCTACGAGACCCCACCGTCAACCCTCTACCGGCGGATGTAGGTCTGACGGTGTCCCGTGTACCGCCAGGCCGGCGTACCCGACCGTAGTGGGGGGCGGACGCATGGCCCGTGTCGACTGGTCCGGAGCGCCGTTGCGGGGGTTGGTGCCCCTTACGGGACATATAGGGGTATCGGATGTGAATCTTGCGGGTTAGGTTCGAGATAACCGTGGATGGTTCATCCAACTCGGGCGGGAGTGATCCTGGGCATGGAGAACAGCGTGTTCGCCGATAACGGACAACCAGTCGGCCCCGGGTTCCGTGGCGGGCCGGCCGAGCCGATTGCCGTCGTGGGTATGGCGTGCCGGTTTCCCGGGGCGCCGTCCGTCCGGGCGTTCTGGAGAGTACTCCGTGACGGACGCGAGGCAATCACCGATGTTCCCGCGAGCCGCTGGAACGCCGCCGAACTGTTTGACCCCGATCCAACCGCCCCGGGAAAGGTGAACTCGACCCGGGGCGGGTTCATCGACGGAATCGACCTCTTCGACGCGCCGTTCTTTCACGTCTCCCCACGGGAGGCGGCCTTTATGGACCCCCGCCAACGTCTCGTCCTCGAGCTCGGTTGGGAGGCCCTGGAGGATGGCGGCGTCATTCCCGAGACGGTGCGGGGACGGCGTCTGGGAATCTTCGTCGGATCGATCTGGGACGACTTC
>NZ_CAUVXP010000221.1:0-7446 GCF_963555955.1 Protofrankia sp. Cas3 | reverse complement strand
ACGTCGACGTCGACGTCGACGTCGAGGTCGAGGTGGGCGTCGTAGGCGTCCGGCGGGATGGCCAGCTCGTCGGTGGAGTACTCGCCGAAGCGGGTGATCGGGTCGGTGAGGTACGGGGAGATCTCGGACAGGTCGTCGGGGTCGATGCGCTCGCCGTCGGCCTGCAGCTGCCGGATGACCGCCATCAGATCGAGGGTGGTGTGGAAGATGACGCAGTTCGCCAGCAGCGCGTTGAACTTCATCACCTTCTCCTGCTCCTCGGGGTCGTTGTCCGCGATCACCCGGTTGGCGAACTGCAGCCACTGCGCGAAGCCGTTGTAGGACTCGACCTTGTTGGTCGCCGCCGTCACCCGCGCCCGCAACGCCGGATCCGAGAGGTAACGAAGCAGCTGGACGGTTCTGATGACCCGGCCGACCTCGCGGAACGCCCGGTAGGTGGCGTTCCGGCGGGAGCTGCTGCGCAGCCGGCGCAGCAGCAGCGTCGAGGAGATCCGGCCCGCCCGGATCGAGAGTGCGACCCGCATCAGGTCGGGGAAGTGGTTCTCGATCAGCTCCCAGTCGATGACGTTGCGGCCCGGCTCGCCGAACAGCGCGTCGATGTGGACGTAGCGGGCCTGGGCGCCCGGCCGGAAGAAGATCAGATCCTTCCAGTTCCGGATACGGGGCATCAGCTCGAAACCCAACACATGAGCGAGAGCGAACACCGGGAAACTCTGCCCCTGCGTGTCGGCGTGGATCGTGGACGGGCGCACCTCGGAGGCGTTGGCCGATCGTCACATGACGATCGGCGGCGGTGCCGTACCGTGGTGGTCACCTGGGGCGTAATGGGTCCAGGTGCCGCCAGCGTGGGCCGTGACCTCCAACCCATACACATCCGATGCAGAATTTTTGCATTTGATGCGAAACGACTGGTTAGCGGCCCCCGTGCGGACCGCGCGGCGAACCTAAGGCTGCGATCCCCCACGCCCGGGAACCGCGAAAGCCCAGGTCACGGCCACTCCAGCAAGCACTCGATGTAGACAGACACGTATTCGCATCCGATGCGATTCGCGCTACTTGGAGGACTCGTGCAGCCGTTGGCGCTAGCGATGATCTAAATCGGGGCGCGGTCTGGTGTCTCGCGGTCGCGGCCGTCCCCGTCGGTCGTCACGTGACGACCCGGTGCACGGCTTCCAGCGCCTCCGGTGTAGTCGCCTCCGGAGTTCACACATCTGCTGGGCGAGCTGCACAGGGCAGGGAGCCGAACTCGGGTTTCTGTCCACTGGTGCGGCCGCGCGGGCGTGGGCGGCTTCGAGGCTGTCGATCGGGCGACGACGCCCCGAGGGACTCGTCGTGAGCCGCCGTCGCGTGCTTTAGCTGGTGGCGTCGAGAGGGCTGTCGATGATCTCGCCGTTGCGGCTGGCTTTCATCGTCGTCTCGGCGCCGTCCGCGACGGTCGGGGAGTTATCGATTCGTCCGCCGGAGGTGGCGGTGGTGGTGGCGTCGGCGCCGCCGGACAGCGTCTGCCCGCTGGCCCGGATCATCCCGCCGCGGGCGACAATCCGCCCGCGGGTCCGAGTGCCGCCGGCGGAGGCGGTCCGGACGGCGAGCAGCACCCCGACGACGAGCAGGACGGCCAAGGCGGCGGCGAGAGCGGGGCTCCATCTGCCGGTGATCAGGTTGGTGACCAGGCCGGTGGCGACCGAGACGACCACGCCGAGCGCGGCGGCGGTACGAGGTCCAGGCAGCGGCATGGAATCATCCCCTTTGCGTGTGCGTGACGGTCTTGCTGCCAACAGTACGACCATGGGACGGCGCGCGAGCCGGGACCGGGGGGCGGGATGGCTGTCGGGGAGTTCACCGACCGGGACGAGGCGCTGGACGCCGTTGAGGAGCTGCTCGCCGTCGACGGCCGGGCGCGGCTACTGGTGGTGTCCGGGGTGACCGGGCAGGGCAAGACGAGGCTGTTGGCCCGGGCCGCCGAGCTGCACGCCGACCGGTACCGCAGGGTCGGGATCGACCTGCAGACGCTGGTCGCCGGGGGCTTCGCGGGCCTTGACGACCAGCGGATCGCCGCCGGGGTCGACGACGTGGCGGTGCTGCTGCTACGCGAGCTCGCCGCGGGCCTGGCCAGCCAGGCCCGCTGGTGGCGGCGACGCCGGGTGCGGCGCCTCGCGGACCGGGTCGGTACCGACATCGTGCCGCGGCGGGTCGACAACCGGCAGTGCGCCCTGTTCGGCGGCCGGATCGCCGAGTCCCCCCAAACCGTCCACGTGGGGGTGTCGCCGGTGGACGCGGTACGCCGGGGGGTCTGGGTCGCCCAGCTTGTCGAGGTCGCCTGCCGGGTGCGCCGCCGGCGGGTCCTGCTGACGGTGGACACCTGCGAGTGGATGTACGTCTTCGACGCCGTCGCCCCGGCCCGGCCGGCCGGGATCAGTTCCTGGTTCACCGTCCAGGTACTGCCCCCGCTGCTGGCCGCGGCTCCCCGCCTGCGGGTCATCCTCGCCGGCTGGGACGATCTGCCGGTCCCGGACACGGTGGCGAGCGTCGGCCCGTGCCAGCTGACCGGCTGGCTCCGCGTCCACACCCGGGCGTTCCTGACCTCCGCTGGGATCACCGACCCGCGGCTGCTCAACCTGCTGGTCGACGTCGTGCATCCCGACGACGACACCGCCGACGAGCGGGACAGCTCCGGCCTGCCGCTGCTCGCGGCCGTCCTCGCCGACACGGCCCCGACCAGCCAGGCGGAACGGGACCGACTGCTGTCCCAGCCCGCACCCCGGTGGGTTCCTGAGCGGATCCTCGGTCGGCTCAGCGGCCGGCAACGCGACGAGGTCGCCGCCGCGGCCGTGCTCCGCGAGATCACCCTGCCCACGCTCACAGCCCTGCTGACAGACACCACGCCGGCCGACACCGACTGGTTCACCCGGCTCACCAGCCGCGGGTTCCTCCAGCCCTTGCCCGCCGGCCCGGGACGCCACCAACCCCGCTGGCGGATGCACCGGCTCGTCCGCCGCTGGCTGCTGGACCACCTCGCCGACGCCGACCGCGAAACCCCCAGCGGCCAGCAACGACTTCCCGACCTGCACCGACGGGCCGCCGCCTACTACACCGACCTCGCCGACCGGCTTCCCGGCGCCTGGCAGCTGGAGATCGCCTACCACCGGTTCGCCCTCGGCGACCCCGCTCCCGCGGCCGGCTGGCGTCGGGAACTGTTCACCTTCGCGCACGCCGGTCGTCTCGCCAGCCTGGCCGCCGTCACCGACGTCGTCCTCGCGCCGGAGCAGCAGGCCCGGGTCCGGGACCGGTTGCCGGCGGTCGCCGCCGACGCGCTGGCCTGCTCGGCCTGGGTCGAGTATCTGCGCGGCCGCCACGACCACGCCGAACGTCAGGCCCTCGACGCCGCCGGGCTCTACCAGCAGCTCGACCAGCCCGCCGGGCAGGCGTGGGCCTGGCAGCTCGCCGGCCAGGCCGCCTGGACGACCTGGCGGTGGACCCGCGCCACCGAGCACTGGCACCACGCCCTCGACGTCGTCCGCGCCAGCGGCAGCCCCGCCCAGCTGTTCACCGTCCTGACGGCCCTCGCCGAAGCCACCCTCGACTGCGTCGAGCTGCCCGCGGCCCGCGTCCTGCTCGACGAAGCCCGCACCCTGACCGCCACCCACCCGCAGCAGGAAACAGCCCCGCCGGCCGACCCGGTCGTGCCACCCGCGGTCCCGCTCGCCGGCGCGGTCCCCGCTGACCGGCTCGCGGCCCGGCTGGCGCTGCTCGCCGCCGACACCGCGATCCGCGGCCACGACCTGGCCCAGGCAGCCGTGCTCCTCGACCACGCCGACCAGCTGGCCACCCATCCTCACGACCAGGTCGAGGTGCTCCGGCTGCGCGCCGAGCTCGCCCTCGCCGACGACCGGCCACCCGACGCCGTCCGCTACGCCGACCAGGCCGCCGCCGCCCTCACCCCCACCGCCCTCACCCCCACCGGCGACAATCCCGCCCTGCGCACCATGGTCCTGCTCACCCAAGCCGCCGCCGCCGAGCGCATCTCCACCTACGGCCCCCCGCCCGGCGTGCGCCCGCCGCTGCTGCCCGGCGACCGGCCCACCCGCGCCCTGTCCCTCACCGACGCCACCGAATCCCGCAACCAGCTTCAGCTCGCCCTCCGCTACGCCGAGGCCGCCCTCAGCCTCGCCACCGACATCGGCAACCTCCACACCCGCGCCCGCGCCCTACACACCCTCGGCCACCACGACCAAGCCCACGCCCTGTACACCCAGATCGGCGACCGGCTCGGGCAGGCCAACGCCCTGTACAGCCTCGGCCAGGTCGCCCAGGTACGCGGCGACTACGCCGGTGCCGAGGAGCAGTACAGCGCCGCCCAGGCCCTGTACACCCAGATCGGCAACCGGCCCGGGCAGGCCCACGCCCTGCTCGGGCTCGGCCAGCTCGCCCTGGTACGCGGCGACATCGCCGGTGCCGAGGAGCAGTGCAGCGCCGCCCAGGCCCTGTACACCCAGATCGGCAACCGGTACGGGCAGGCCGACGCCCTGCGCGGGCTCGGCCAGCTCGCCCAGGGACGCGGCGACATCGCCGGTGCCGAGGAGCAGTACAGCGCCGCCCAGGCCCTGTACACCCAGATCGGCAACCGGTACGGGCAGGCCCACGCCCTGCTCGGGCTCGGCCAGGTCGCCCTGGTACGCGGCGACTACGCCGGTGCCGAGGAGCAGTACAGCGCCGCCCGGACCCTGTACACCCAGATCGGCAACCGGCCCGGGCAGGCCGACGCCCTGCGCGGGCTCGGCGACGTCGCCCTGGGACGCGGGAACGACGACCACGCCCGAACCCACCTCGCCCAGGCCGTCGACCTTTACACCGCGCTCGGCCTCACCGAGCTAGCCAACGACGCCCGACGCCGCATCCCCACCACCTGAACCCTCCCGAACCAGCTAACAGCGAGTAACCGTCTATGTGGTGAATCAGGCGAACTCAGGACGGTCGAACACGCGACTCTGCCAGTCTCGACCCCCAACCGGGCCCCAGAATCAGACCGAGAGCGGGCACGTCATGACGTGATCCGCCTCGCTGCGACCTGTGACGACAACCGGTTTGACCAGCAACGATGACGCCCACGATGAGCGCGGCGATGACACGTCATCACGACCGTCATCCGCGCCCCAAACCAGCATGAAATGAACGCCAGCGGGTCCCACTGAGCCGGTGCCGATGCCCGTCGTGCCGGGAGCGGGGTTCGGATTCAGGCGCTCCGGGTTGCTGTGATCAGCATGAACAGAGGGCGGGTGAAGTTCTCGGCCCACCACGGGTCGTCGCCTAGCTGTTGCTCCGACGGGTGCGGTTCCCGGATACCGGTGATGGCCAGGCCAGCAGCTGCGAACGCACGAGTGAAGTCCTCCAACGGCCGGGTCCAGGCAACCACCGGCACGGGAGACACCTCGCCGGCGACGTCGAAGTGCTGCTCGATCCGCCGCGGCCGGTAGTAGTCGGCCACATCCACCGGCCTGGCCCGGGAGCCGTAGAAACACGGGTGCAACAACAGCGCGACGACCCGGCCGCCGGGGGCCAGGACCCGGGCGAACTCGGCGATCGCCGGCGCCGGCTCCTCCAGATCATTCAGGACGTGGTTCGCGACGACCAGGTCGACCGCACCATCGGCCAGGGGAAGCGCCGCGACGTCGGCGGTCTCGTAGGTGATGTCGAGCCCTTCGCGGGCGGCCGTGTCCCGAGCGGCCTCAACCAGCTCCGAGCACAGGTCCACCCCGACGACCGGCCGGGCACCACCGGCCGCGAGCAGCCGGGCCAGGTAGCCCTCACCACAACCGGCATCGAGCACCGACAGACCCGTCACATCCCCAGCGGCCTCCAGCACGGCCGCGTCCGTCAACCCGGTCCGGTAGCGGTCCAGCCCGTCCCGGATGATCCGTGTCCAGTACTCGGCGTTGGCGCTGTAACTGGACCGGTCACGGCTGATGGTGGTCATGAGGCTCCTGTCGGGATCTGCCGAGCCAGCGTGTCCATCGCACGCCGGATGATCGAGTCATTCACCATCTCGCGCCGTTCCAACAGCGCTACACGCAGCTCACCCGCACGCAGGCCGAACGTCGGGTCACGGTCGAGCGCCAACGGCACGTAGGTGGTCACAAGGTAGTAGCAGTAGGCGTCACCGTACTGGCCGAGCTCCCGCAGGATCTCCCCCGCTGTGCGGCGCAAGAGCAGCGACGGAGGCAGCGAGAAGTCGAGGGTCGGCCGGCTGTCCCGCATCCACGTCGGGAACGCCCACTCTTCGACCAGACGCAGCGGCGGGTGCTTGTCCACAAGGTGGCGGTACCGGTCCGCCAGGTCGCGGTCGTCAGACTGCCCGAGCGCTCCCATGACGGTGCTGCGAAGGGTGAACGCTCCCCGGCGGTCCATCGCCGCGCCGGCGAGCTGCTCGGGGAGCACGCCGGTGGCTTTCGCGACGTGGTGGGTCAGGTGGGCCTGGGCAAGGATCGCATTGAACGAGTACGCCGACCGGGTCAGCAGCGGTGCGAGCGATCCGGCCGCCTCCAGCAACGGTCGCGCATCGACGAGAAGACCCCCTGCTGGGCTGAAGAGAACGTCAAGTGCCCGGTCCTGTTCCCGCCCCCAGAACCGCGGGAGGTACTCCATCGCCCGTGCGATGTCACCGCGGACGACCTGGAGCGCCGCCTCGAGTGCATTCGCAACGTAGGGCGCCGGGACCGAAAGGCTGACAAGTGCGGCCTCATCGACGGCAAGACCCTCTCGGTGAAGGTCGTGGACAAGCCGTGCCTGACGTGTCCGCAACGGGTAGGTCGTGGCGTACTCGGCTACCCCGGGCACCGCGGCGATCAGCGCCTGTAGAGACCGTCCTCGGATCCGGTCCAGCCAGTCGGGCATGTCCCACAGGCGGCTGACGGTGCTCTCGTCCAGTTCCGCGAGCAGGGCCACGTCGGACACGCCGAACCCCGACAGCGCAGCGATCTGGGACAGACAGGTCGGGCGCAGGTGCTCCATCGATGTCTCCGCCTTCTGCCCAGCCGTTCAGCGTCGCGTTGCACTGTGCAAACGGTGGCAGCCTCCGGGACGACACCTGTGCAGGTCAATGCCGCTTGCACGCACGCAACACCCCTGCGGGGCAGGGGGCCGCATACCCGCATGCGTCCAGCGGTGACCGAACATCCACTCACCGTCGACCCTTGCAGCCATGCGATCAATCCACCGTCCTACACAGATAGCGGCCGATGTTGTCCGCACAAGCGATGGCACGGCCGACGGTGGCGGCCAGCTGTCAGTGGAGCCAGGTGGCGACGACAGTCTGTCACGTCATGTTGAGCCAGTGCTCCAGTTTGGCTGCAAGCTGGAGCACTTCCTCGTACATCGCGACAGGGCGACTGTCGGACTTGAGCTCGGTGTAAAAGCCGGCGGCTATGGCACCACTACAGATCGTCGCCGCAG
>NZ_CAUVXP010000220.1:0-7568 GCF_963555955.1 Protofrankia sp. Cas3 | reverse complement strand
ATGCGGTGGCCCTCGCGGCCACGCTGCGCCAGGGCAGCCGGGAGGCCGAGGCGAACGTGCGCCGTCATCTCGGGCAGCTTCGCCGGCTGCAGGGGGACCGTGCCGGCGCGCGCACGCTGTTCGAGGCTAGCCTGGCTCTCTTTGTCGCGACGAGCTGGCCGATCGGTGAGGCCGCGGCGCGTCGTAATCTGGGTGAGCTCGACATCGAGGACGGCCGGATAGGCGAGGCAATTGATCATCTGCGCATCAGCAGGGATCTTTGCCGGGACTTCGGTATGACGTTCGGTGTGGCGCGGGCTCTGGAGACCCTCGGTCGGGCCTACCTCGCCGCGGACCGTCCTGCCGAGTCGTTGTCGTGCCTGGAGGCTGCGGTCGGTTACTGCGAGATGACCAGCAACCAGCTGGCCGTCGAGCGGGCTCGGATGGCGCTGGGATCGGCGTTCCTGCGAACCGGACGGGTCGACGACGCCATCGGGTTGCTCGGTGCTGCCGAGCGCTTCTTCCAGGCGGAGGGGCATCTGCCGTTGCGGGCCGAGGCCCTGCTGCTGCTGGGTGACGCCCACAGCCGAGGTGGCCGTGACGCCGAGGCATTCGCCTGTTACGACGCCTGTCTGTCCATCTTCCAGGAACGCGGCGACATGCTGAACGAAGCGAGAACTCTGGCCCGCCGCGGCCGGCTGCACTACTGGCGCGACGATGACCTACAGGCACGCGCGTCGTGGCGGCAGGCACTGGCATTATTCAATGATCATGAAGGTACGGAGGAATCCGAGGTCCGTGACTGGCTGGCACACGGCCCCGGTGACCGGCTTGAGCCGGCGACGGAACGCGTCTTCGACCACTTCGACCACGACGGGTTCATCCGGCGGGTAGCGGCGAGCGAATACGTCGTCCGTATCCTTTCCACGTGGATCGAGCTTCTCGAAGATCGCCTGCGGGACTCCTTCCTCGCCGCGGTGCGGCACGCCCTCGACCGCGGGGCGTTGGTGCAGATCATGTTGCTGGACCCTGAGTCACCCGCTGCCGTCCAGCGAAGTCGGGAGATTGGCACGTTGCACGATGTCTGCGGGCTGGTCCGGGAGAATCTGCATCGTCTTCGGATCTTTATCGATGGGCTGGCCGCCGCGGATCGGGAACGTATCGCCGTCCGGGTCTACGCGGCGGCATCCACCGTTGCGTACTATCGCTGCGACGCCCGCGCCCTGGTTGCGACGTTTCCGTTGGGCGACTCGTCGTCCCGGACCACCCACTACGAGGTGCCGGTTGATTCGACGTTCGCGCAGTTCGTCGAGCAGCGCTTCGCAGAACTGTGGACATCCGGGAGTCGTCCGCTGGAATTCTGAGCCACCGGTGTGGGGTGGCTGCCGCTGCGCGGGGCAGATGCCCATACCTGTACCGGTCAGCCGTCGATGCGGATCCAGACCTGACCGTTGTCGATCCGAAGGGGAAGTTGTTCCAGCCGGGCGCCCGGCGCGTTGAGGCAGGTACCTGACCGCGCGTCGTAGCAGAAACCGTGCCGTGGGCAGGTGAGGGTGCCCGTGACCGGGTCCAGCTGCGCCACGTTGACGGGGAGTCCCTGATGCGCGCAGGCGTCACGATAGGCGGTGAGCTGACCGTCGTGGCTTATGACCACGACATCGGCTTCGGCGCCGTCGGCCCGTTCGAGGTGCAGTGCGGTGATCTGCTGGTGGGACAGCTCCGCGGTCGTGCCGACCGCCACCCAGCCACCGTCGCGGGTGCGGACGGGACCCAGCGGTATCAGCGTCGGTGGCGGCTCGCCGGCGAGCATCACCACCCGCGCGATGGACGCCACCCCGCCGACCAGAGCGTCCTTCACTACTTCACGCAGCGTAACACCCGTCAGGGCGTGGCTGTTGCAGGTGCCGCTCACCCGCAGGAACGCGGTATCCCCGTCGACCCGGACCAGTTCCACGTCGCCGCCGTGGGCCCGCAGGTAGGGCCGAACCGTGTCGAGCGCGTGCAGCGATTCGGTCACCGGCGTGGGCTGGATGATCCCGTGCACCGAGAACAACAGGTGCACCACGGGGTCGTCCGCGAGCTCGAACAGCATCTCCCGGCCACGCGGGTCGCTGCGCAGCTTCCGGGCGATCGCGTTGATCGCACTGCCGTGGAGCGCTTCAACGGCGTGACGGAGCTGCTCGGCGTGCTGCCGCGCGGCCGGTTCCAGCTGCTGGACGGCGGTGGCCGCCTCCTTCAGGGCTTCCGACAGCGCGTCGAAACCGGGATCGTTCCGCTGCGGCCCGATCGGCCGGGTACTGCTCATCGCCGGACTCCTAGCGTGCGTGCTTCCTTGGGGTCGCCGGGTGCGCGAGGGAATTCGTTATTGCGTGGCTGTCAGCCGGCCGGTCCGCTTTCCCTTTTGTCCCGGTGCGGACAAAACAGCGGGTACGTTCTCATGATCCCACAGGTTTGGCGGGTCGCCGCCGTAATCGGTTGGTCATATGACCGTCGTCACGCGCCAACCGCCTTGTGCTCATCTGTCGTGGTGGTCACATCAGTCAATTTCCTGACATTTCGTCCCGCCCGCGCTGCGTGGCTCGTTTGCTGAAGCGGTGAACAATCCCGTCGACGTGTGGCCGGTGTTGCGGGAACTAACGTCTCCATTGCCGGACAAAACCGGGCGCACTCCGGTCGGCCCCGGCATCGAAACTTTCGGAAAGTATCCAACTGGCTACCATGTGTTCGAATTGGCGCTCGTTACCTGCCATCATCGGGGCGAACCCGTCGTCCTCCGATTGGCGTCAGTCCGGTCCGGACCAGTTTGGAGAAGAGCATTAATTAAAACCTTGGTCGGTTGGGCCCGGCGGGCCCTTGTGTGACAAGTGACCTAGCGGGCCAAAGGGCGCGCGACGATCGTCAGATCGCGCGCCCGGCGGCCGCAGTCCCCGTAGCACTAGAGGGCCAAAGGGCGCGCGACGATCGTCAGATCGCGCGCCCGGCGGCCGCAGTCCCCGTAGCACTAATAGGCGAATGTTTTCGAAAGGTGACAAGTATGGCTCGCGACGTAGCGCCCGTCGACGCCACCGCGCCGATTCCCGATGGCCTGGCACCGTGGGTGCCTCGGCCGCGGGTACCGACGGACGGAGCTTCGCGGCGCCGCTGGGACGTCCCGGTGGCTGGTTCGGTCAGCGCACGGCTGGGACCGGTGACCGGCGTGCTGGTCATCGTGCTGGGCGCGATCTACCTGGCATGGCGAGCGGGAACGCTCGCCGGTACCGGCGTGTTCGGCTCCTTCTTCTATGGCGCCGAACTGGTCAGTTATGTGACCGTCGCCTGGACGGCGGTCATGGTCGGTCGGATGCGGCCGGGTGCGGTCCGCCGCGCCGGGCCGCCGGCGGGCAGCCTCGATGTGTTCGTGACGGTGTGCGGCGAGCCGGCGTCCATGGTCGAGCGGACGCTGCGTTTCGCCCTGGCGATCGACTATCCGCACCAGACCTACGTTCTCAACGACGGTCGCCTCGCCGGCCGGAAGAACTGGCGGGAAATCGACGCGCTCGCCGCCCGGCTGGGCATACCGTGCTTCACCCGTGTCGACGGGACGCCGGGAAAGGCCGGTAATCTCAACCATGCGCTGGCCCGCACGGACGGCGACGCAATCCTGACCCTGGACGCCGATCACCTCGTCGTGCCGGACGTGGGGGAGCGGATAGTCGGTTATCTGCGTGATCCGGAGGTCGGGTTCGTCTGCACCGCCCAGTGTTTCGACACGGGTCGCAGGGATGTCCTGAACAATGCTGATTCCATGTTTTTCCGGGCCATCCAGCCGGCGAAGGACCGTGACAACAGCGCGTTCTCCACCGGTAACGGAGCCCTCTACCGTCGGTCTGCGCTCGAGTCGGTCGGTGGATTCAGTGAATGGAATCTGGTTGAGGATGTGCAGACCTCGTACGAACTGCACGCCCGTGGTTGGTCAAGCGTCTACCACGCCCGGCCGATATCAATAGGGACGGCACCGGCGACCGCGGCCGTCTACGCCAAACAGCGCCTGCGGTGGGCTATGGACCACATGCGCCTGTTGTTGTTCGACAACCCGTTGCGCAAACCGGGTCTGCGGGGCTGGCAGCGGGCACACTATCTGCACACCAGCCTCAGCCCGCTGCTGGCCGTCGTCCAGATGATCTTTTTGGTGGGCCCGCCGCTGGCCATCATCCTGCGGACGCAGGTGTCCTCCGGCGCGACTGAACAGCATTATCTGCTGTTCGGCGTGCCCTATCTCCTCGGTTCAACGCTGTTCATCGTTGCATATGCGGGCCGCGGGTGCGCGACCCGAACCGTTGCGAGCTCACTGTTCATCGCCCCGCTGTATCTGATCGCCTTCGTCTGGGTGGCGTTCGGCTACCGGCCGCGCTCATCCGGTACCACCGAGAAGGCGTTTCAGCCGAAAATGTCCGTGCTCGTCCTGCCGCAGGTCGCCTTTGCGGTCACACTGGTCGCATCCATCGTCATCTACGCCTTCGACACGCGCGCAAACCGTCCGCTGTTCGCGTTGGTATGGGCCGGGATCATGCTGATGATGGTGGCCGGGCCGCTGTCCGCGGTCAGCGATCGACGCGCGGTGGTCGAGCGGTGGCAGCTGCCGATACGTGGGACGATCATTCTGGCTGTCGCCCTGCTGTCGGCGTTGACATACGCCATTTGACGCAACGGCCCCACCTGGACGGCCTCGGGGAGTTGCCGCGGCCGTCCAGGTGGCGAAGCTGCATGTCGCAGGTGCATCGCAGAAGCAAGGGCTGCACGTGCGCGCACTCTGGCCGACTACGAAAGCTCGCAGATCAACCCGAGTTCGTGCTGGACCGCCACGCTGAGCTGGTCGCAGCCGACACCGGCCGTGCCCAGTTCGACGACCCTCCAGCGGTCGTTCGGGTGGGTGAGTAGCGCGGTCGCGGGGTCGGTTTCGCCGCCGGCCGGCACGACGTGGGCGACCGCGACGGTCGGGTCGATCGTGGATACGTGGACGTCGACCACCCGGATGCGCTCCGGGGGGACCTCACCGAGCAGCGGGCTCGTCCGCACCGCCTGCGCGACCTGCTCGTCAGTGGACGGGCTGGGCCGCCCGACCGGCGTCGCGACGGATGGCTGGACCGCGGTGCCGGCGGTGCCGGTGCCGGTGGCCGGCGCGAGCTTCGACGGCGAGGCCGTTGACGGTGTGGCCGTTGACGGTGTGGGCGTCGAAGGCGAGGCCGTCGACGGCAAGGACGATGCCGTGAGTGCATCGGCGGGCATGGCGAGCACAGCCGCGACCGCGGTCGCGGCGAACAACAGCTGCGGAACGGTCGGGCGGGTCATCCGTGCCGCGCGAGTCGCGGGACGGGTGTCTGACCTGCCATGCGTGACGTTGCGTGAGTGCCCGGTGTGCGGCATGTGCTGGGCTGTCGGACCCCTCCGGTGTCGAGCCATGGAACAGCTCTACCCGTCCTGGCGCACTTAACCCATGTAACACATCTGACACCAGGTCGTCGACTGACCGTAAAGAGTGGGTGATCAGCGGAATGTCCCTGTACACCGGGTCTGAGTCGGCCCCGTGAACAACATCATCATCGGGATGTCGGCCCGAGGACATCGTATTATCTGCAGTTGATGATCTTTCGATCTGCGGCCGATGATCTTTCGAGGTTTGTGCGATCAAATTGGCCTTAATGATCACACAAACCTCGAAAGATCACCGGAAGCGGGTTGGTGGGCCGATCACCGGAAGCGGGTCTGTGTCAGCTGAGCAGCAGGCGCGTTCCGTGGAACAGGCACACCATGGCGAGCGCACCGAAGCCGAGCACCCAGAACACGCCGGGGATGCCGGTGAGTTCGGCCATCGCGTCCCGCCCAGGGAAGGTCAGCGTCGACGGCGCTGGTTGCGTCGGCGCCACAGCAGGATCTTCATGAGGCCCAGGGTGGCGATAGCGGACACCGCGGTCGTGACCGTGAGGGCGAACCGATTCTCGGCAAGAGTTCCCAATTCATCACGTTGCGCCCGAAAAATGAGGGCAGCGAGGAGCAGCATCACGGCGGCAACCAACCAGACTGCCAGCGGCGATCTTAGTCGTGCGGCGCGGTATGTCCTTACTGGCAATCCGGTAGTCAGCCGGTGAACATCCAGAATTTTTCCTGGATGATCGGGACGCCCGCGAACTGTTACTGCCTCACCGCCGACGAGGAGCCCGTGGCCGTCCTCGTCCATGAAGACCAAGGTGCAGTCGATGTCGCGGAACCCCTCCGCCCGGTCGTCGCGGGGAACACGAATCCGAAAGTTCGTGGTACGTAATCTGCCCGCTTCTCCCCTGACAGCAGGCCGCCGTACCCGTCGCCGCCGTACCAGAAGGCCCGGCCGTATCATGATCATAGCGATGCCTGTCGGCGTGAGGACCGGCATTGCCCTCACCGCCACCGGGAGGGCAAGTACAACCACCAAGGTCAGCAAGCCAAGGCGCACCGGCAACAGCGAGGGTGCGCTTCGTAGGGTAACGGTATCGGTGACTTCGATCACGCGGCCGGAGAACTCACTGGCGAAGGGTCTGATCGGGCGAAATCGTGATGAGTTGCCCCGCGCCGAGGGGCGACGGGAGATCCGATGTCTGAACACGTCCAGTCCGGTCTATACGGTTCGAGTGTCGTGATCCTTGGACCCGTCCTCAGTCGGGCAGCGCGGGCCTTCTTGTCGACTCCCAGTGCGGCGGGCACCGGTCGCCCTGTGCAAGACCATCAGTGGCTTCCATGCAATCCCTGGCCGCGGCGTCCCAACGGGAAACGATGACTGAGTGTGATGTCCGTTCGGGGCATCACGTGTCTCGTGTGGGCTCCGGCCATCCGTATCCGGACGGGGCGTGCCCTCATCTTCATGCATCAGCGCGTCGTCCCCTTCGGTCCCCTAGGAAGCGATACTCCCTGGTCAAGGCCCGCCTTCCACTTCCCGTCATTTGACGAGAAGTGGAAGGCCGAGGTTGTCGGAAGCACCGGTGGGAGGCCACTATACTGATCTCCGCTGAGATGCCCTGGTTGTACGACCCGTATCGATGCTAGGTTACTTCGTGTACATTTGGCGCCGTGCGACGGGGCTCGGCCAGGAGTCGAACCGTGATAGCGGTGATCCGAGAGTAAGGGGTGCACAGACGCGGATTCCGAGGCGTTTTTTATGTTCGATTACGGTGTGGATGCGTGATATCACAGCTTGTTCCGATCGCTGAGTAGGCTTTCCCGCGCTGCGCCCATTGGGTGATCCCGGCTTCGCGAGACTCGAGGATTCAGATGTTCCGATGGAGGGGCTGGCGGCGGATGCCACCCATTAGGAGTGAGCGGGTGGAGCACGCTCACGGCCGGGTTGGGCGCGAGCTCGCCGGCATCTCGGTCGTCGTGGCGGGATTCGCCCTCGTAGTGGCCGGTCCGAGCCTGCCTGGGCGAGCTGACACCCCAAATCCGCCGTGGCGAGGTAAATGCCCGGTGAACATTGTTCTTACCCTGGATCTCTCGAGCTCGATGCGTGGAAGCATGGGTGCCCTCAAAAGCGCAGCATCGGACCTGGTCGACGCATTGCGCGGAGCGTCGACACAGGTCAGCGT
>NZ_CAUVXP010000219.1:0-7612 GCF_963555955.1 Protofrankia sp. Cas3 | reverse complement strand
AATGTTGGTGGATGGAGAGGGTGACCGGCATCGGCGGAGTGTTCCAACGAGCAGGGGAAGCCGCGAGCCTTCGGGCCTGGTATGCGAGTCACCTGGGCTTCGACCTGGCCGACTTCGGCGGCGTCCAGTTCAGCTGGGAGCCGGGCGGCTCAACCACCTGGGCAATCTTCGACGGGGATACCGACTACTTCGGTCGGCGCGAGCAAGCGTTCATGGTTAACTTCCGGGTGGCCGATCTGGACGCGATGCTCGCCCAACTGCGTGCCGAAGGGGTCGAGGTGATCGACGCTGTCGAGGAGTCCGGGTACGGCCGGTTCGGCTGGGCCGTTGATCCGGAGGGGACCCGATTCGAGTTGTGGGAACCTCCGCCGGGCCAGTAGACGAAGCCCCGCGCAGCGGCTTCTCGGCGGACTCCACGATGTGCGGACGTTGAAGGACGTGTTCCGCCTATGCCGAGTGTGGGCGACCGGCAACAGGGCCGCGGCGTCGCGGGGCCGGGGCACGCACCTCGCCGCGTCGGCGTCGGTCGACACCCACAACCAGGGTGCCTCCCTCCTCCGCAGGTGGATCGTCGACAATCAGACGTGGATGCGCGCTCGTGACAAACTCGCGGACGACGCTGCGGCGTGGGGGATAGCCAGACCCTCGCACGCCCACACGACTTCACGAATTAAAGATCAGTAGTCGTCGGTGATGTTGTGGACGCCAGGTTCAGGTAGTGAGGCGGGTTTGGTATTCGCGGGGTGTCATTCCGAGGCTGCGGCGGAAGTGGCGGTGTAGGTGGCTTTGGTCGGCGAAGCCGGTGGCGGCGGCGGTTACGGCGATGGTGTGCCCGGTTTCGAGGAGGCGTTGGGCGCGGCGGATGCGGTACGCGATTTGCAGGGCGTGGGGTGGCAGGCCGGTTTGTTCGCGGAACAGCCGCAACAGGCGAAACTTGCCGATCCCGGCCGCGGTGGCGAGCCCGTCGAGGCTGATGTTGCGTTCGGGTTGGTCGCCGAGGTAGGCGTGGGCTAGACGCATAGCTTTGTGGTCGCGGGCGTTGAGTGGCGTACGGGTGGGGCGAAGGGTCGAGGACCGATCGATGATCGCACGGAGCCACTCGGCGAGTCGGTCGTCGCGTTCAAGGCGGGTGATGGGTGTTTGCAACGCGGTATGTAGCCGCAAGAACCTGCTGGCGAGGTCGGGGTCGGAGAGGACTGGTTCGGGGAAACTGACATCGGCCAGCGGCTCGGATTCGTGGTCACTGGCGAGCGTCGTGAGGTGGTCAGCATCGATGATCATGAGGCAGGCTGACCAGGGTCGGGCGTCGGGGGCCGTACCGGCGTGCGCGTCGGAGGAGTCCCAGGCGACGAGGTCGCCGGGCTGCACCAGCCAACGCCGCGGTCCCCGCCGAGCGAGCATGGGCTGGTCGGCGACGATCCCGAACACGTATTGGGCGCGGGGGTCTATGGCGTAGCGGGTGGTCTGGCCGGCCATGAGCAGGACGCGGTCTTCATCGGCCGGGTGCCAGATCCGAACCTGCTCGCTGTCCATGGCGAAATGCTACGCCGCAAGAACGTTCAAGATTGCCGGTCGCGGTGCGGCCTACGGTCAGGCCATGCCTATCACCCCGCACATCGTTGTCCAGGGCGCCGAGAGCGCGGTCGCGTTCTACCGCGACGCGTTCGGTGCCGAAGAGCTCGACCGGATCCCCACCCCCGACGGGCGGTTGATGTCGGTCCAGCTGCGCATCAGTGACGGCATGCTGCACGTGGCTGACGAGTTCCCCGAGATGGGCGTGCTCGCCCCGCCCACGATCGGCGGCACCGCGGTCGTGCTCTCGCTCGAGGTCGCCGACGCCGAAGCGGTCTTCGCCCAGGCCATCGCGGCCGGCGGGCAGGTGCGCCAACCGCTGCACGAGATGTTCTGGGGGGATCTGCACGGACAGCTCGATGACCCATACGGACACCGGTGGAACGTCAGCCAGCATGTGCGCGACGTCGGCCACGACGAGATCGTGGCCGCCGCGGCACGGGCGTTCGCCTGATGCGCTACCGGCTGCTCGGAGCCAGCGGGCTACGCGTGTCCGAGGTCTTCCTCGGCGCGATGACGTTCGGCGAGTAAGGAGGAGTCGGCGCGCCATTGGCAGAGTGCCGACGCATGCTCGATACCTACGCCGAGGCGGGCGGCAACGTCATCGACACCGCGGTGAACTACCGCGCCGGCGCCAGTGAGGATATCGTCGGTCAGCTCCTCGAGGGCCGCCGGGACACGTTTGTGCTGTCCACCAAATACACCGTGTCACGCGACCAGGCTGACCCCAACGCCTCCGGCAACCACCGCAAGAACCTGCGGGGTTCGCTGGAAACAAGCTTGCGGCGGCTGCGTAGCGACTACATCGACGTGTACTGGGTGCACCTATGGGACCGCCACACCCCCCTCGAGGAGACGATGCGGGCACTGGATGACGCGGTGCAGGCCGGCAAGGTACTCTATGTCGGGATTTCCGACGCCCCGGCCTGGGTGGTCTCGCGGGCCAACACCCTCGCCGAATGGCGCGGCTGGAGCCCGCTGATCGGCTTGCAGGTCCCCTACAGCCTGCTCAAACGTGACATCGAACGCGAGCTGCTGCCGATGGCCGAAGCCTTCGGCATGACCGTCGCCGCGTGGAGTCCGCTCGCTGGTGGGATCTTGTCCGGCAAATACACCCGCCCAGGCCGTGCCGACGCCAGGACCCGACTCAGTCCGGAATCGATCAGCGAACACGACCGCGCAATCGCGCGCGCCGTCCAAGACGTCGCCGACGAACTCGGCGCCACCGCATCCCAAGTCGCGATCGCCTGGACCCGGACCCACTCCCGCGCCATCCACCCGATTCTCGGTGCTCGACGACTCGACCAGCATTGTGGGTCGGAGGCCGGTCGCGTGTGCTCAGTCGCCGGCGCCGGGCTCACTCGGCATCACCCCTGGTCAACAGCCGTGCGGCGACCGGGCCGACGGTGATTTCAGGGCCTTCGGCCAAGAGCCTACGGTTCGGATTGTGGTACGTAAGGTCCACCAACCATCTCATGGGTAGGTCCCACATACCGCCTGACCTGGTCGTTTAGCGGTTCACGCAACCAAATTAATGATCTTAGTAACGTAGGGTTCACATCTGCGAAGCTCTGGCCAGCATGGCTGCAAGCCCGCTGACAGATCGTGCTGCCGCCGCCTGATCGTCTCGGCTGGACGGTCAGGGGAGTGTGCGCCAGTTGCGGGGTCATCGGCACAGCACACGCCCCGACCTGCCCGGACCTGGCGCTGCCGATCCTGTCGCTCGCTGAGCGGCCCGATGAGATCACCAGCGTGACTCGCGTGCCCCGGCCCGCCCGCGCACCCGTATCCCTTACCGTCAAACGAGCGTGTGGCGATCGAAAACTGGCGACAGCGGAGCGATGTCCCCGGTGACATCATTGCCCGGGATGGGCGCTTTCTTACCGCATGGAAGGATCTGGTATGTCCTATAGCGATGTGGAGGCGGAGCTTCGCAGGCATCCGGCTGTTCAGGAGTGTGTAGTCGCCAGGATCCCGACCGGGCCGAGGACGCACATGCTCGTCGCGTATGTCGTGATCATTGGCCAGGCATCCCCCGCGGACATACGGGCGTTCCTGTCGACCCCCCGCCTGCGATCCAACCGGGTCCCTCGGGCCGTGATACCGGTGGACTCCCTGCCCTGCACCCGTTTCGGTGAGGTGGACCGCGGAGGTCTTCCGCTTCCGGTGCAGCCGGGAATGATGGCGGGCGGCAAGGGGGCGTTGGCCGATCTGGACGATATGCCACTCGGGGGGCTCATGCTGGTTTTAGCAGGGGTCGTCGCTCTGGTGGCGTTCCTGACGACCGACGTTTTCTGGCCGGGCTCCACTGATCTGTCCGTGGTGCCCCAGACGTGGTTCAGGAGGCTCTTTACCGGGCTCTATGTGGCCGAATTCCTGTCCTTCGGCTTGGGGATCAGCTTCCTGCTCTTCGGCCGCAGGCGGTTGACCCGGCTGGGACGTCCTTCATGGCTGACCACGCTGGCCCATCTATCGATCGTCTGGCTGCTGGCCGCCTGGTGGCCGCAGGACAACTTTTACCGGCTCGCCGCCAAGACCGACTGGGCACGTCAGGCGGCCCTCGTCTACGGGTTCAACATCACTTTGATGATCGCCGCGGCCGTGCTCGTCGTCTTCGCGGTCCGCGAGCGCCCCGCGGGGTGACCCCCAGATCGGCGAACATCCCGCCAAGGGCCGCGTTCGCGCTTCGGACGGTGGTCTCCGCGTCATCCAGGGTCCGCCTGGTGCGGCCGGCTATCGCCACGCCAAGGTAGGGGACGGGGTCGAATGCGGCTGTCGGGATGGTGACCAGCAGGGTCGCGCCGATCGCCCGGCAGCTCTGGGCAGTGCGGGCGAGGTGTTCGCGCAGCGTCCCGGCGGGCAGCCGGGCACCTAGCGGTAGCCGGTCGAGCGTGCGGACGAGATGACGTCCTCCTCGCCGGCGGTCGAGGGCAGCCTGGAGGTGGAACGCGACAGCCGGGCCGGTGAGCCGCAGGTTGATTTCGGTGGGGGCGAGGCGGCCCGACCGGTCGGTCACGAAGTCAACGTCGTACCAGCCCCGATAGCCGTCCTCGGCCAGGGCACGGCCCACCGCTGACCCGAATCCGACGGCTGTGTCGGCGAGCGAATCGGGAAGGACACCGGGACCGACTGTGACTCCCCGGTAGCTGGTCCCGTCGACGTCCATCAGCCCGACGCCGACCGGGTGGACCTCGCCTTCGGGGTCGATGACGGCGTCAAAGGTGGGGTCGCGGTACGGGCCTGATCCCT
This sequence comes from Protofrankia sp. Cas3, assembly GCF_963555955.1. NCBI lineage: Bacteria > Bacillati > Actinomycetota > Actinomycetes > Frankiales > Frankiaceae > Protofrankia > Protofrankia sp. Cas3. Next base: position 2,791 of record NZ_CAUVXP010000219.1, on the reverse strand, counting down.
CCACGTACTCCTCCAACAGCACGCCGTCGCGCGCCCATCGTCGGACGAGGGCTCGGCGCCCCGCTGTCTCGGGGGTCACTATCAGCGTGCCGGACCCGCCGGCGCCGTACTCGGTCTTCAGCACCACCCGAGCCACTCCGGTCAGTTCCCGCGCGAGCGCGCGTCGCGAACCGACCGGCCGTTGTGCGGGAACGACGATTCCCGGGTGATCGGATGCCAGCGTACGGAACAACGCGTGGGCATGCCTCTTGGACTCATACCGGCCGATTGCCTCCACCAGACCGCGGGGTGACGGGGCGATTGCTTCGAATGCCGCCGTCCGACCCCACGGCAGGACCGGTGAACCCCGGGAGGTGAGGCGTTCCAGCAGGTCCGGCCGAGACCGGATCGCCTCGGATATCCGGCCGTCTCCGGCGATCCCACTGTGTAGCTCGACCTCGCCCCAGCCGAGTACGGCAGCAACGTCCCGGACCCACCAGTCCTCGACCCGCTCGGGGAGAACGACCATCGCGGGGCGGGGACCGCAGAAGGTAGCCAGACAGGAGTAGTGGTCGGGACCCTGCACACCGCCAGCGAACTGGCCGTTGAACTCCGCGACATTGCCGACGTGAATCGTGGACCCGCCGGCACTCCAAGCCATCGACCAGGATGGTTCCGGCCGGACCGGCCACGCGACATACACGGGCAGGGCATGGTCTGTCCCCGGCCGGCGGACGTCCCGCGGTTCCGCCCCCATCGCCAGGTAGAACGCCTCGGCGTTGGGATCGGATTCGATTGTCACCTGAGTGAACCCCAGCCGGCCCGCCTCCTCCAGTACATGCCGGTACAGCACGCGCCCCACGCCGCGGCCGATCGCGTCCGGTTCAACGAACAGCATGCCTAGTTCACCGTCCGGCGGATCACCCTCCAAGGTGGCCACACCCAGGACCAGTCCATCCCGTTCAGCAACCACCGTCCGCCGTGCGACCACCTCGCCACGTCGAAACCAGAGATCATTCCGGCAGGCGGCCAGAAACTCCTCGTCATAGCCCCAGTGCGCCTTGGAACGCATTGTCAGTCCGCTCAGCGCCTCGGCTTCGTCCGGCCGCGCCACCCTCAGCTTCACCGCTTCGGTCAAGCCGCTCATCCAGGAATGCTCTCACGGAAGGGGATGGGCCGAGCGCCCAGCACGAGCTCTGCGTGGGGACCGCGATTACATCGGGGCGCTGCTGCCCCATGCCGACGTGGTGCAGGCGCTGCTGTGCGGCCTGTGGGCTGAGGGGATCGACGGCGAAATCTTCAACGTCGGCGACGACGCGCCCATCACCGCCTGCGAGATACTCCGGCTGAACAACATCGCGCCCGACCCGGACGCGGCGCAGCGCGTCCTCGACGATCCGTGGAAGGACATCATCGACAGTTCCAAGATCCGCCGAGTGCTGGGCTTCCGGCTCATCTATCCCAACGTCTACGCCGCCGCCCCGGCACCGGTGCGTGCCGAACCCGCCGCCGTCAGGACCGATAGTCGCCGATGGCCGTCAGCTGCTCGGGAGCCGGCGGCTCGGCGAGCCACCCCTTGAGGTTCTCCTGGAACTCCAGGAACTCCGGCACCTTCGGTAGCGGATTGTCGATCCCCTCCTCGATCTGCAGCAGCACCACGTAGGTCACACCGTCCTGAAGCCGGTACGACGTGTAACGGACGCCCTGGGGGCGCGCCTCCTCCAACGTGGCGAACAACGATCTCACAGCCGCTTCGACCTCGGCTGCCTTCTCGGCCTTCACCTTGGTCCTCAGGAGCATCGCCAACATCTGGTCATACCTTCCCTGTCACACGGGCCGACGGCCGTCGGTCATTGCCTATGACACGCGCCGACGGAGGAATGTGACCGATGGACGAACACGAGTGGCTGGCCGAGCGGTTCGAGGAGCACCGCGGGCATCTGCGCGCTGTCGCCTACCGCATGCTCGGCTCCGTCCACGAGGCGGACGACGCCGTGCAGGACGCCTGGCTGCGGCTGAACCGGTCCGGGGCCAGCGACATCGAGAACCTGGGCGGATGGCTGACCACGGTCGTCGCCCGGATCTGCCTGAACATGCTGCGGGTGCGCAGGACCCGTTCCGAGCACCCGATCGGCATCCACGTGCCCGATCCGATCATCAGTCCCGACCAGGTTGCCGGGCCCCGGCAGCCCGAGCAGGAAGCGCTGCTGGCCGAGTCGGTCGGGCTCGCACTGATCATCGTGCTCGACACCCTGACTCCCGCCGAGCGGCTGACCTTCGTGCTGCACGACATGTTCGACCTGCCGTTCGACGAGATCGCGCCGATGGTGGACCGCTCCCCGGCGGCAGCCCGCCAACTGGCCAGCCGGGCCCGCAGACGGGTGCGGGCGCTGGGCGCGCCCGTCCCCGACGCCGACCACATCGTCCAGCGACGGGTGGTCGACGCGTTCTTCGCTGCGGCCCGCAGCGGCGACTTCGATGCGCTGGTCGCGTTGCTGGACCCCGACATCGTCATGCGCGCCGACGGTGGGGCCTCCCGGCCGCAGGCCTCGGCGGTGGTCCGTGGGGCACCGGCCGTCGCCCGCAGGGCCCTCATGTTCGCCCAGCCCACGGCGGTGGTGCGCTCGGCACTGGTCAACGGCGCCGCCGGGGTCGTGATCACGGCAGGCGACCGGCCGATCTCGGTTATGGGGTTTACCGTGACCAACGAACGGATCGTCGAGATCTACGCCATCGTCGACCCCGACCGCCTCACCGGCCTCGACCTCACGGCCCTCGACATCCAGGACACGGCCTGAGCTTGTCGTTTAAG
>NZ_CAUVXP010000218.1:0-7882 GCF_963555955.1 Protofrankia sp. Cas3 | reverse complement strand
CGCCGGAGCAGGCTCGTGGTGATCATTTGGATGTGCGCACTGACGTCTACTCGGCTGCGGCGATGCTGTACCACCTGCTCGCCGGCAGGCTGCCCTACCCCACCGACGGTGGGTTCCAGCAGTTCCGGCACAGACAGGCGGCCGCCGATCCGCCGCCGCCGGGGGCCGGGGTACCGGACGCGCTGGCGCGGCTGCTCCTGGGCGGGCTGGCCCGTGACCCCGACCGCAGGCCAGCAACTGCCGAACGTCTGGCCGAAGGCGTCGCGGCCGCGTCCAGGGCTTTCGGCCCCGGCTGGCTGGAACGGGCCGGTCTGCCGGTGCGTGACATCTCCCCGGCGGTCCGGGCGGCCCTGGCGTCGTCGGTGTCCGGGTCGGTGCGTCGCGACGAGTCCGCGCTGTCCACCCGGCTCGTGACGATCATTCCAGGCCGGCTGGACGAGCAGCCTTCACCGAGGATCGGCGACCTTGACTTTGCGTCCCTCGTGCCCGTACCCGAACTGGCCGGTCGGGGCTCAGGACGTGGACATCGCGCGGACCCGCCCGGGCTTCCCCCTCGCAGGCTGGTCGGGCTCGCCGCGGTCGCGGCCGCACTTGCTGTACTGGTTGCCGTGCTGTGGCCGTCGTCGCGGCCGGCGGTCGCCACCGATTCCGGCGCCACTGCCATCACGGTGGCCGGAGCCACGCCGCCGGCGGCCGCGCGGATCGACCTGGCCGAGCCGGTGGACATCCGCGGCACGGCGGTGGAGTCCGGGACGCTGAGGGTGAGCCTGAAACTGTCCGCGGCCGGCATCCCGCTGGGCACCGCGACCGGCGAGTCGGTGTCGGTATCCGCCGGGAAGCCCTGGCAGGTGCCGGTGACGGCTCCGCCGCTCACTCGCTGGCTGGCGGGAGGGGCCGTTGCGGGCCGGGTGACGCTCGACCGGCCGAACGGACGGACGAGCGTCCAGGATGTGACGATCGAGCCGCAGCAGACACCGCTGGCGAGCGCCATGGGTGCAGGCGGGGTGCTGGCGGCCCTGTTCGCGCTCGCCTACCTGGAATCGACCCGCCGACTGCTGCGCAACGGCGAGCACCCGCGGCCTGCGATGGTCGCGGCGGCTGCTCTGGGAGCCGTCTTCGGCCTCGGCGTCTGGCTGTCGGCGGCCACCTTGAGTCGCCATGTGCCGGTCGTTGCCGCGGGCGTGTGCTGCATCCTGCTCGGGGTGACCGCAGCCGTCGCAGCCGCTGTCGCGACCCGCCCACCAGCCTATAGATGATCTTTTGGGTGGTACCTTGGCTACCATCGTGACCTTGACAGGACAAGGTCTACATGGATGGCGCGATCGTAGTCATCGAAGGGTGGGGCCGTAACCCGTGAAGTCAGATGTCCGGTTCTGAACTCGCCCGACGCCTGTTCGTCCCGGAGGAACGGTGGGGCTGGGAGTACGTGGACCCCGGCGTGAACCCGCACCCTCTTCATGACCGGCCACCGGTGTGGCATGAGCCATCGCCACCGGATACCAAAAGTTACGAAGACGATCTCGCGAATCGCATGCGTAAGCTCCCCAGACTCATGATTTTCCCCATCCTAATATTTTTGTGGGGTCTGTCGATTTACGGCTTTAATGGGTGGCAGACGCTTGTCGTGGTCGCGGTGGCGTGGGCGGGGTTCTTGGTGGCCCGGATCGTGCGGCTCAAGCGGAAAATCGCCCAGGAAAAGGCTGGGTGGCAGGCTCGTCGGGACGCCGAGTGGGAAAGATACCAGTCGGCTACCGCCGGTTGGCGGGCGGCGGTGGAAAGCCACGAGGCTGCCGACGACGCCCGGCGGGAGGCCGCGCCGTTGTTCCACGCGCTCGCGCCTCGGCCGACCGCGAGCCGGATAGACGTCTTCGGTGGTACCCGGGACGGGTGGGCGAGCCTGCTGGCGACCGTCGGGTCCTCGGTCCTGTCGGCCGGCGGCGGCATCCTCCTGCTCGACTTCAGCGAGCGCGGGATCGGAGACGGCATCGCCCAGCTCGCCGCCGCGGCCGCCTGTCCGGTAAGCGGAGTCGATCTTCCTGGCGATATCGGCAGGCTTGGGCTTCTGCATGATGTTGATCCCGAGGATGCCGCGGAGCTCCTCGCGGATGCCGTTGACACCGCCCGCCGGGGTGGTGATGATCCGACCCTTCGGGTGCTTGACGCCGAGATACTCGCGACCGTTGCCACCCGGCTGGACCTGCCGCTTACGTTCACCCGCCTCGCTGCGGGCCTGCGAGTGCTGCAGGGTCGCGACCAGGCGGACGACCGCGATGTTCTGTCACCCGGGGAAGGGGCCGCCATCGCCAGCCGGATGGACGCGCTGGGCGGTGGCGAGCGGATCCACAATGAAATCCACTACCTGCGGGCGTGTCTGGAGCGGCTCGCCGGCCGGGACGAAACGGCGGCGGTCGCAGCGCCGCAGCCGTGGTGGCCGGTGCATGGGCTCCGGGTCATTGCGACGTCGACCAACGACGCCTCCACAGCCCGTAAGGAATTCGCCGACCTGGTGTTGTTCCACGTTGTCCTGCATCAGCTCCGGCGCCGTCGTGGCGATGCCTCCCGCGACCTCCTGGTAGTCGCGGGCGGGGACCGGATGGGACTACCGGCGCTGGAAAGTATGGCCAGATATGCGGCCAACGCCGGTATTCGCCTCGTCAACCTTTTCGAACATCTCGCGGACGGCACCGAGCGCCTCATCGGTGCTGGCGACAGCGCTACGCTCATCATGCAACTCGGAAACGCGAAGGAAGCTGAGACCGCCGCCGAGTTCATCGGCCGTGGGCACACCTTCGTCATCTCGCAGGTGACTCGGCAGGTCGGCAGCAGCCTCACCACTGGGACGTCAACCAGCGCGGGGGGGAGTGTCACCGTCTCCGAAACCGAGGGCAAAAGTGGTTCACGAGGGAAGGGCGGAAGACCGAACAGCTGGAACCGGTCGGTGACGGTCGCCCTGTCGGAGTTCTGGCAGAACACCGAGAGCTTGTCGACCACCGATTCCCGCCAGGACGGCGCAGTCATGCAGCGGGTCTACGAGTTCAGCGTCGAGCCCACACAGATCCAGCGTCTTCCACCGACCGCGTTCGTTCTGGTCGACTCATCGTTGGGTGATCGTCGAGCCGCCTTCGGTGACTGCAACCCCGGCATCATTCTCCTACCGAGGGTCGCATCCACCCCTCGCCAGGCCGTACCGCCGGCGCCGCAGCAACAAAGGGTGCCACCGACCATCGACGCGCACGTTGTTCCGCCGAGCCTGGCCGCGGGCGATGCCGCCGATCAGCCTGAGATGATCACTCTGACGAAACCGCGGGAGCCGGATGCCGGGTAGCGGTGTCGGTGTCGGTGTCGGTGTCGGTGTCGGTGTCGGTGTCTGCACGAGTATCGGTGCTTTTTCGACCGAACGCTGCTACAGTGACCAAAAACATACGGGTGAACTATAATGATCATGAACACGGGGGAAACCATGGATGTCGTTGTTGCTGACGGTGGTTCCGGCGCCGCCGCTGGATTCGGACTACTGCTCCTCATCGTTTTCGGCTCCGCATTTTATTTTATTCCGACAATTATCGCTGTGGTGCGCAAGCGGCAGGTCGCCTCCGTATTTATGATCAATCTTTTCCTCGGCTGGACGCTCGTGGGATGGGTCGTCGCCGTCGCCCTCGCCGTGAGCAGTGCTGGTGCCCCGGTGCAGGTGAACGTCAATACCGTCAATCAGGCCTCGCCGGGTGGGTACATCCCGCCGGGTGGGTACCCGCCGGCCGGATACCCGCCGCAGGGTGGCTGGCAGGACCCGAACGCATACCCGCCCGCGCAGCAGCAACAGCAGCTTCCCCAGGGCGGCTGGCAGACCCCGCAGGCAGGCTGGCAGCCGCAGCAGCAGCAGCCCTGGTCGACGGATCCCGGCGAGCAGAACTCCCCGCATCGAGGGGCATGATCGTGGCCTTCGGCCGTGCGACGAGAATTATGTTCGCACGGCCTTTGGCCTTGTACAGATCTCCTGGCCGGCTAGATTTCCCGGGAAAGCGGACCATAGGGGAACGTGTCCATGACTCCCCCTGGCGTGAACCCGTCCTCGTCTGAGGAAGGCGTGTCGACGGTGAACCCGTCCGGTCCGTACCGGGGTGGCGCGCTGTAGCCGCTGGCACGGTGCTCATCCAGGTATTGGGCGTGCTGGTCTGCATCTGGACCGTCGCCGGTATCTGGGGGGTCGACGTCCCGGTCGTCATGGTCGAGGTCCGGCTGGTCGTAGGCGTCCAGCAGGTCCGGGTCGACATCCTCGGGAAAGAGATTGACGTTGTCGATCTCGCCGTGCATCTTCGAGCCGTTGAGGACGACCGGGATCTCCAGATCGCCGACGACGTGCTCGACGTAGAACGCACGGTTGCCGATGAGCCACAATGCGAATCCGGGGTCGAGCCTCGGCAGCATGTCCGAGGCGACGTCGGTGAGGTCCAACGCCCGCTGGGTGTCCGGGATCTGATCGGATGCCTGCTTGTACAGGATGCGGATCGCCGTTTCGGCGAGCAGACCCTTGGCCACCTCGACTGAATCCGGCGATGCCGAGAGCAGGTCGGAGATCCGGTGCGCGACGATCGCGTTCGCACAGCCCCACTGGCGGGCGAGCTTCTGCTGTGCGGAGAGCCGTCGGACCAGGCCCGCGAAGCGCATCAGCCGCCAGCACTCGTCATAGACGACATAGCGCTGGACGCCGTCCTGGCGCATGAGTGCCGCTTCCATCCATGCCTGCGCGCATGTCATGATCAGAGCGATCATCTCGTCGGAACCCTGGACCCGCTCGAGGTTGAGGACGGCGATCGGCCGATCGAAGTCCAGCGGGGATGTGGTCGGGCCGTCGAAGAGTCCGCCGAGCGCGCCATGGGTGAGCCGGCGCAGCGTCAACGTCGCATCCCGGGAGGAGTCCCGCAGTTCGGTGGCGGTCACCGGCAGGCCCGAGCAGTCGGCATCCGTCGGGTTCGTCATCGCGTCCAGGACGTGCGGCAACAGCGGAACAGCCTGCCGTTCGGTGGACGCACCGGTGATCTGCCGGGTCACGACGTCGAGGGCGAGATCCACGGCGGTGTGCTCGGACGGGGTGAGCGGCACTCCCTTCGCGGTTTCGATCAGCGAGGAGAGCAGTGCCGAGCGGGCCCGCTTGAGCTCCCGCGCCCAGTCTGGGTCGGTCATCCCGGGCGGCCGGGGCGGGGCGTCCAACGGGTTGAGCCGGGTGGACAGCCCCGGGCCGATGTAGGTCGGTTCGCAGCCGAGCCGGCGCGCCAGCCGGGTGTACTCGCCTTTGGGATCACAGGGGACCGCCGCCTGGTAACCGAACGCGGCTCCTCGCGAGATCAAGGTCTTGAGCAGGGAGGACTTGCGCGAGCCGACCGAGCCGAACACCGCGAAGTTCGGGTTCTCGATGACCTGCTGGCGGTAGAGCTCGAACACGTCGAAGACGAAGGAGTCGCCCGACCAGACATGGCGCCCGATGTACATCCCGGGCGCGCTGAGGCCGGCGTCCACGACGAACGGGTAGATGCCGGCGATCTGCGCGGTCGTCTCCATGTGGGACGGCAGCCGTAGCTTGTGGAAGATCCGGCCGGCGTGCGGTCCGACCAGGCGCGGCGCTTGCTCGCCGCGGCGCAGCGCCGTCCGGGCTCGCCGGATCGCCGCGCGTTCGGCTCCGGCCGCGGCCCGCTCGGCCCGCGCCGCCTCACGTTCGCCCCGTTGCGACTCCCCCCGTTCCCGGCGGGCCGCCCGCTCCGTTCTGGCTCCCTGCGATCGGTCGACCGTCATGACACCCCCACAGCCAGCGGAAGCGCGGCAACGCTGAACCCCTGGTCCTGTTCGCCGACCAGCCGGACCATCTCCAGGCGGCTGCGCGACGCCAGGGTCTCGGCCTCGCCGCACGCCTCGGCAAGGCCGTCCAGGTCGTCCGCGGAGACGGTCACGAACCCGTGGAAGCGGAACGCGCCGAACCCCGCGATGAGCTCCTGCTCACGACGTTCCACCTCGGACGCCTCAGCCATGTCACGCTGAGTCGTCACCTTGCCGACCTTGTCCCGCATCTGCTGCTCCCCGAGGTGGGCCATCCGGCGGCGGTTGACGGTCTTCTCGGCCTTGCGGCCCGGCATCGGTTCGACGACGAGGGACACCGTCCGCCGGCAGGTCGTCTCCATGAGCAGCGGCGCGAGGAATGCCGCCGGGGACGGGACCCGCGGCCAACCGTTGATCCAGTATGTGGTGTGGAACCCGGAGTCGGTGCGGTAGTGATCCCAGGCGGCGACCGCACGAACCGGGCCGGCGATCGCCGGATCGATACCCGAGGGCAGGCCGGCGAGCCCACCGGCCCGGTCGGACGCGGCACCGCCGCGAGCGTCGATCATTTCGATCGAGTAGGGATCGTAGGTGGTGCGGATCACCGCGGCCAGGGCTCGCGGCGGCAGCCAGCCGACCGTGTTGATCGATGCCCTGGCCAGCGCCGCCTCCATCGTCCGCAGCTCGCCGAGCAGCACCGTGCAGGCCGCGTGGTCACCACCGCCGGCGCGTTGGATCGCCCGGCGCACGTCCCGGGTCCGCAGTTGGAAGGACAGGAAGGTCTCGTGGCGCCGTGCCACCGGGCCGGCGGCGTCGATGACCTCCTGGTACGCCTGCGCCGCCCAGGAGCTGTCATGGTTGCCCCGGACCCGCCAGTGCCGTTGCAGCTGGTCACCGGAGTCCGGCAGGGTGCGCTCCATCCACTGGATCCGGGACAGTCGACCGCCGCCGATGGTCAGCCCGGCCAGCAACTCGCCCCAGGCGTCCACTCTGGCCTGCTGGTCACCGGATTCCAGCAACGCGAACTGGCTGCCCTGCACCTGCAGGACGGCGGTGAACGTCCCTCGTCTGACGTCCTTCACGATCGCCACGTAACGGCTGTTGCCAACCGGTACCGACAGCATCACCAGGGATGACAACGGCCCTGGCAGTGCGGTCCTGGAGAGGTGGTCGGCGTCATCGCCGGTTCGGAACAAGGCCCCGCGGAACACCGTCTCGCCCATCACCTTCTGCATTGTGAAACCGACAAGAATCGGCACCCACTGATCGAGGTTACGGTCGTCGACACGGACGAACGCGATGAACCCCAGGGCGCCCGCCAGCGCGAGCCACCCAGGAGCCAGTATGACCGGAGACCGCAGCGCTCCGAGGATGCACAGCATCACCCCGACCATCAGCCCCAGCTGCGGCCAGCGCATGCCCAGCAGGATCCCGCCGCGTTCCAGCGGCCCGAAGCGGTAGCTACGTTCGGCGACCACGCCCGGCTCAGCTTCTTCCGGTACGGGTCGGGTGGATCGGCGGCGGCGGTGTGGTCACCTTGGGCGACATCACGGGCGGCCGTGACGGTATCGACGGCGACCCGGTCGATGCCGCAGCCCTTGGCGGCGCGGCTCGGGGAATCGCGGCTCGGGGAACGCGCGCGGAGGTGCCGCCGCGCGTCGCGGAACCACCACCCGTGGCCCGGGCGGCGGTCTGGGCCGGCTGGCCTCCGCTGGCTTGAGCACCGGCGGTCTGAGCACCGGCGGTCTGAGCACCGCTGGTCTGAGCACCGCTGGTCTGACGTGCACGAGCGGTCGGTGTGCCGACCCGAGTCGCCGGGCCGGTTGCGGACCCGCGGCGGCTGCCCGCCCTGGCCATACCACCGGCGCTGACCGGGGCGAGATCGCCGGTGACGGGCCGGCCCGCGTCCACCCCCGACCCGCTCCGTTGTCGGCTCTGCAGCCGACCGCCGATACCCCGGAAGGTCTCCCGCGACGACGAGCCGAGCAGCGCGCCCGCGCCGTGGCCGAACGTTGCCGCGCCGCGTTTACCCGCCGAGCCGATCGCCTGCATGATCTGAACGTCGGCCATCCCG